>NZ_JBSFJF010000036.1:0-80530 GCF_053597915.1 Streptomyces sp. NPDC001219
GCCGGCCCCCCGCCCCCCCAGGGGATCTCCCCCGGGGCGGCACGGGCGCAGTGCGTGGCGGGTCCGGAGGAACGGGCCGGTCAGGCGGCGAGGGCGGCGCGGCCCGCGACGACGATGCGGGCCTGTTCGGCGATCCGGCGTCCCAGGTGCTCGGCGGTGGCGATATCGGCCTTGTGGACGCCCTCGGCGCCCTGGTCGTTGGGGGACTGGGCGGCGGCACCGAGGAAGAAGCCCAGGCGGTTCAGGTCGTTCTCGGACGCGGTGGAGGAGTTCCAGCCGGGGAGCAGGTTGAGGCTGACCCAGTTCATGCCGTGCTGGGCGGCGAGCACCGTGAAGAACTGCAGGGTGTGCAGCTTGTCCCCGCTCTTGGAGGCGGAGTTGGTGAAGCCCGCGGCGAGCTTGTCCTGCCAGGCGCGGGTCGCCCAGCGCTTGGCGCTCGCCTCGGCGAAGGTGTGGAAGGCGCCGGAGGCCGTGCCCATGTAGGTCGGCGAGCCGAAGACGATGGCGTCGGAGGCGTCCAGCTGCTCCCACTGGGCGTCGGTGATCTCGTCGACCTTGATCAGGTGAACGGTGGCGCCGGCCTCGACGGCGGCGGCGCGGACGGCCTCGGCCAGGACTGCGGTGTGGCCGAAGCCGGAGTGGTAGGCGAGCGAGACGACGGGGGTGGGCAGGGCGGGCGTGGTCACGGCGGTTTCTCCTCGGGTCATGACGTCCCGGGGCGGTCGGCCCCCGGGAACGGCGGGATGCGATGGAGAGAAGAGAAGCACTAACTTTTAGAAAGCGCAACCCATTGGTTAGCGCTGCGCCGGGGTAGGGTGTGCGCATGGCGACCGAAACCACCGGCGAGACGGCCGAGGAGCCCACCCCCGGCTGTACGGACGACCTGGCCTACGACGTCTTCGCGCGCGACTGCCCGTCCCGGGACGCTCTCCGGCACATCACCGACCGGTGGGGCAGCCTGACGCTCGGCGCCCTGCTCGACGGCACCTTCCGCTTCAACGAACTGCGGCGCAGGGTGGCGGGCGTGAGCGAGAAGATGCTGGCCCAGACCCTGCACGCACTGGAGCGGGACGGGCTCGTGCACCGCGAGGCACAGCAGACCAACCCGCCCCGGGTGGACTACGCGCTGACGCCGCTGGGCGACCAGGTGGCCCGTCGGCTGCGGACGCTGATCGACCTGGTGGAGGACCGGATGCCGCAGGTCATGCGGGCGCGCGAGGAGTACGACGCCCAGCACCCCGCCGGCTGACCCGACGGCCGGGCCGCGGCCCGGTGTTCAGGCGCGCGGCGGCCGCTGGCAGCGGGGGCAGAAGTAGCTGGAGCGGTTCATCCAGGGGCGGCGCCGGATCGGGGTACCGCAGCGGCGGCAGGGCTCGTCCTCGCGCCCGTAGGCGTCCAGGGAGCGCTCGAAGTAGCCGGACTCCCCGTTGACGTTGACATAGAGGCTGTCGAAGCTGGTGCCGCCGACGGCGAGCGCGGCGTTCATCACGTCGCGTACGTGGCCGAGCAGCTCGGCGGTGCGCGGCCGGGTGAGGGTGGCGGTCGGCCGCTCGTAGTGGAGCTTGCTGCGCCACAGCGCCTCGTCCGCGTAGATGTTGCCGACGCCGCTGATCAGCGTCTGGTCGAGCAGCGCGCGCTTGACGGTGGTCCGGCGGCGGCGCAGCGCGGCGTGGAAGGCGGCGTCGTCGAAGGCGGGATCGAGCGGGTCCCGGGCGATGTGGGCGATGACGTCGGGCAGTTGGCCGGCGTCGCCGGGCACGGTGTCGTGCAGCGAGAGTCCGCCGAAGGTGCGCTGGTCGACGAAGCGGAGTTCGGTGGCCAGGTCATCGGCGAAGCGGAGACGAATCCGCAGGTGCTTCTCGTCGGGGGCGTCCTGCGGCTGGACCAGCAGCTGTCCGCTCATCCCCAGGTGGGCGAGGATCGCCAGCCCGTGGGTGACGGACGGCGTGACCATCGGGGTGATGCCCTCCGCGGCGGTCTGGGAGGCCGGACCGCCGCCGGTCACCGGGAGCCAGAGGTACTTGCCGCGCCGCCGCGCCGTGCCGAGGCGCAGCCCCTTGAGCCGGGC
Organism: Streptomyces sp. NPDC001219; assembly: GCF_053597915.1. Lineage (NCBI taxonomy): Bacteria > Bacillati > Actinomycetota > Actinomycetes > Kitasatosporales > Streptomycetaceae > Streptomyces > Streptomyces sp. NPDC001219. Next base: position 2,069 of record NZ_JBSFJF010000036.1, read on the forward strand.
CGCGAAGTCCGCCGCCCCGGCCGTGTGCCGCCGGATCGCCCGTGGATGCCGCACCTCGACGGCGTCGATCGTGCGGCCGCTGACCCAGCGCTCCAGTCCGCGGCGTACGACCTCGACCTCGGGCAGCTCGGGCACGGAGGGCTCCTTGGGAAGGGCGGTGGGCGAAAGAAGGGGGAAAGGACGCTGACCCCGTTCCGGGGCGACACGGGGCCGCCCCGGAACGGGGTCAGAATCGGTGCTTCAGTGTGCCGACGACGAACCGTCGCCGGCGGCCGGAGCCGAGTCCTCGGCCTCCGGCGACACCTCGTCGCCGGAAGCTGCCGCCTTGGCCGCCTCGTCCGCCGCGGCGCGAATCGCACGCCACGCGGACTCGGCCGCCTGCTGCTCGGCTTCCTTCTTGCTGCGGCCGGTGCCGGTGCCGTACGAGACACCACCGACGCGGGCGGCAGCAGTAAAGGTCTTCTCGTGGTCGGGGCCGGTCTCGGTGACCAGGTACTCCGGGACACCGAGACCTTCGGTCGCGGTGAGTTCCTGGAGGCTGGTCTTCCAGTCCAGGCCGGCGCCCAGGCTGGAGGACTTCTCGATGAGCGGGTCGAAGAGCCGGTGCACCAGCTCGCCCGCCGCGTCGAGACCCTGATCGAGATAGACCGCGCCGATCACCGCTTCAAGGGTGTCGGCGAGGATGGAGGCCTTGTCCCGGCCGCCCGTACCCTCTTCGCCTCGTCCGAGGCGGATGAAGGCACCGAGGTCGAGGCCGCGGCCCACCTCGGCAAGTGCACGCGAGTTGACCACCGCGGCCCGCAGCTTGGCCAGCTGGCCTTCCGGGAGATCGGGGTGGATGCGGTACAGCGTGTCCGTGACCACCAGGCCGAGCACCGAGTCCCCGAGGAACTCGAGCCGCTCGTTGGTGGGCAGACCGCCGTTCTCGTATGCGTACGAGCGGTGTGTCAGCGCACGCACCAGAAGGGCGGACTCGAGCTGGTACCCGAGCCGCCCTTCCAGAAGCGTGTGGGACGAGGCCGTGTCCGCCGGAGTCGGTTCATCCCCGCGTTTGCGGGAAGTCGATTTGGCGTCTGACATGAAGCCTGTCACCAGCCGCTCAGACCTCGAGGACCTGGCGCTTGTTGTAGGTGCCGCAGCTCGGGCACGCGATGTGCTGCAGCTTCGGCTCGTGGCAGCTAGCGCATGCCACCAGGGTGGGGACCGCAGCCTTCCACTGCGACCGGCGGTGGCGCGTGTTGCTGCGCGACATCTTCCGCTTCGGAACAGCCACGGCTACTTCTCCTGCTTCTCGTCGACGCCCGCTTCGGCGCCGCCCATGTTGTCCTTCTCGCCGTCCTTGACGGTCCCGGCGAGTCCCTGCAGTGCCGCCCAACGGATGCCGACGGCGTCGTGGTGGTGGTCCGGGTCGTCCGCCAGCCGCACTCCGCAATCGGAGCACAGACCCGGGCAGTCGTCCTGGCACACCGGCTGCATCGGCAGTGCAAGCACCACCGCGTCCCGCAGCACGGGCTCGAGGTCGAACAGGTCGTCCTCGAGGAAGAGGGTGTCCTCCTCGTCCTCGGCGTCGTCGCCGGCGTCCTCATGGACCCGGGCATCGGCGTCGGGGTAGGCGAACATCTCCTGGAAGTCCGCGTCGAGCTCTCGCTCCAGCGGCTCCAGACACCTTACGCACTCCCCCTTGACGGTTGCACGGCCGGTGCCTGTGACAAGCACCCCGTCCATGACCGACTCGAGGCGGAGGTCGAGCTCGATCGGTGCGCCCTCGGGCACACCGATGACCTCGTTGCCGAGGTCCCGGGGGGCCTCGACGGAGCGGGAGACCCTCTTGAGCGCACCGGGACGCCGGCCCAGCTCCCGTGTGTCGAACACGAGAGGGGAACGGTGGTCGAGGCGGGCGTTGATGGCTTCCTGCTTTCTACGGGGTTTACGTGCCGCCCGTACTTCCGTGGTGGAGGATTCGGGCAGCAGAGATCGCGGACATACGCGCGACCGAAGAGCCAGGATACTGGACGGGCCCCGATAGGCCCAATCCGCTGTCGTTCCTCCCCGGCCCCGCGGGCGGAGACGCCTACTGGCGCCGCTCCTCGTACTGCCGGAGCTGGTCCAGGTCGATCATGCTGGTGTCGAAGAGGCTGGTCTCGTCCAGCGCGCCGGACTGCGCGGCCTGGCCGTGCGGGGCCTGCTGGGGCTGCTGCGGCACCTGCTGCTGGAGATACCCGTGCGGGTCGTAGCCCTGCTGCTGGGCCTGCTGCCAGTCGTAGCCGTACATGTTCTGCTGCTGGGCGTCCTGGGCGTACATCGCGTCCTGCGGCTGCTGATAGCCGTAGACGTCCTGCTGCGGGTAGGCCGCGGGGTCGGCGTAGTAGCCCTGCTGCTGGAGCTGGGGCTGGAGGGGCTGCTGATGCTCCTGGGGCTGCGCCTGGGGCATCGGGGGCTGCGCCTGCGGCATCGGGGGCACCTGGGGCGGCTGCGGTGCCTGGTCGGCACCGATGCCCGCCAGGCCGGCGAGGTAGTCGGCGTCCGCCTGCGGATGCCCGGACTGCGGGTCGCCCTGCGCCGCGAGGTGCACGCCCAGCTCATCGATGACCCGCGCGCCCTGGAGCTTGTCGCGGCCCCGGCCGACCGCCTCCAGCGTCTTGGTCAGCACGGCCTGGAACGCCCCGAACTTGGCGTCCACATAGGCGTCGGCGCGCTGCCGGAGGGTCTCCGGGTCGCCGCTGCGCTCCGGGGCCTCGGCGTCCTCGTATCCCTGCTCGTCGAGACCCGGGCCCCGGCCGAGGAGCTTCTCGCGGCCCCGGTCGACCGACCCGATGGTCTTGGTCAGCACCACCTCGAAGTTGGCGAGCTTGCTGTCCACGTAGTCGTCGGCCTCGGCGCGGATCTCCTCCGCCTCCCGGCGGGCCTCCGCCAGGATGCGGTCCGCCTCCTCCTGGGACTGCCGGGCGACCTCGGTGTCGGAGATCAGCGAACCGCGCTGGGCGTGCGCGGTCTCGATGATCCGCTCCGCCTCCGCCCGTGCGTCCTCGACCACCTGCTCGCGTCCGCCGAGCAGCTCCTGCGCCTGTGCGAGGGAGCCCGGCAGCGCCGCGCGCACCTCTTCCAGCATGGCGAGCAGCTCGGCGCGGTTGACCACGCACGAGGCCGACATGGGCATGGACCGGGCACCGCCGACGGTCGCGACGATGTCGTCGAGCTTCTTCTGCACGTCCACCTTGGACTCGCCACTCTCTGAAGGGTTGTGAACGACGGGACGGGACGACTGTACGTCCACCGGCCGACCGCCCGACACCACCTGACGCCCCGCCAGTCCGGCATCGCGCGCGGTACGCCGGGTGCGGTGTTCAGTCCTTCTTCCGCAGGCGCTCGGTGAGGGCCTCGAGGACGAACGGCGGGACCAGGTGGGAGACATCGCCGCCCCAGGCGGCGACCTCCTTCACGAGGCTGGAGGAGAGGAAGCTGTAGGTTGGGTTGGTGGGGACGAAGAGCGTCTCCACACCGGACAGGCCGTTGTTCATCTGGGCCATCTGCAGCTCGTAGTCGAAGTCGCTGACCGCCCGCAGTCCCTTGACGATGGCGGGGATGTCGCGCTGCTTGCAGAAGTCGACGAGCAGGCCGTGGAAGGACTCAACCTCCACGTTGCCGTACTCGGCGGTGGCCCGGCGGATCAGGTCGATCCGCTCCTCGACCGTGAACAGCCCCTTCTTGGACTGGTTGATCATCACGGCGACATGGACGACGTCGTACAGCTTGGAGGCACGGGCGATGATGTCCAGGTGCCCGTTGGTGACGGGGTCGAACGACCCCGGACAGACGGCGCGGCGCAACTCGGTTTCCTCGCTCTCCGATCCGGTCATGACACGCTTGCTGACGTCGGTGCGACGGACGTCGAAGCGGCGCGACCGTACCAAAGCGTCCCCTCGCCGTAGCGACGGGCCTTGATCGCTTCGAATCCGTCCGGCCATGGGAACGTGCCGCCTCTGGTGCTGCGCTCCACGGTGACGAGTGCCTGCTCCGCAAGCCACCCCTGACCACGGAGTGTGAGCAGGATCTCGCAGAGTTCCGCGTCGGTGACCGCGTAGGGCGGGTCCAGGAAGACGAGGTCGTACGGCTCGCCCGGGGGCGGCGCGGCGGCGGTCTGCTCGGCCTTGCCGGCCCTGACCTCGACGCCGGGGAGGCCGACCACGCGGACGTTGTCGCGGATGGTGCGCACCGCGCGGGCGTCGGCCTCGACCAGCAGGACGTGCGCGGCGCCGCGCGAGAGCGCCTCCAGCCCGACCGCGCCGGAACCGCCGTACAGATCGAGCACCCGGGCACCGCCGAGCGGCCCGTCGAGCGACTCCCAGGTGGAGAACATGCCCTCGCGCGCACGGTCGGAGGTGGGGCGGGTGCCGTTTCCCGGTGGTACGGCCAAGCGGCGGCCGCCGGCCGTACCGGCGATCACGCGGGTCATGGGCCCGTCCTTACGTTGCGCGTGGTCGGTGTGCTGAGGGGAGCCGGGCAGGCTCCGCACCTCCACGATATTCCGTCAGCCGACGGGCGAGGTCCGGCCGGAGCCTCCGGGGAGCGCCGGAGCGCGGTGATCGATCTCACGTGCCGCCGGGGCCGGGCCCGTCCGCCGGCCGCGCCCCGCGTCGCGGCGGCGGCGCTCATCCCTTGTCCAGATACTGCTCCCGTGCGTCGTCCAGCAGGGCGGACAGGGCGATCCGCAGCTCCGGGTATCCGGACAGCTCGGGGTCGGCGGTGACCAGTTCGGTGGCCTCGTCGCGGGCCGCCGCGATCACCTCCTCGTCGTCGATGACCGCGAGCATCCGCAGCGAGGAGCGGACGCCGGACTGGGCCTGGCCCAGGACATCGCCCTCGCGCCGCTGTTCCAGGTCGATACGGGAGAGTTCGAAGCCGTCGAGGGTGCCGGCCACGGCGGCGAGCCGGGCGCGGGCCGGGCTGGCCTCCGGCATCTCGCTGACCAGCAGGCACAGGCCGGGCGCCGTGCCACGGCCGACGCGGCCGCGCAGCTGGTGCAGCTGGGAGACGCCGAAGCGGTCGGCGTCCATGATCACCATGGCGGTGGCGTTCGGGACGTTCACGCCGACCTCGATGACGGTCGTCGCGACCAGCACGTCCAGCTCGCCGGCGGCGAACCGGCGCATCACGTCGTCCTTGTCGTCCGGCGCCATCCGGCCGTGCAGCACCGCCACCCGCAGGCCGTCCAGCGGGCCGGTGGTGAGCTGCCCGGCGATGTCGAGCACCGCGAGCGGCGGGCGCTTCTCCGCCGCGTCCTCCGGTGAACTCTCCCTGGCGGCCCCGCCCTTGGAGCCGGCCGCGCCCTTCTTCGTCCCCTTGGGGGCGTCCTCCTCGTCGCCGATCCGCGGGCACACCACATAGCCCTGGTGGCCGGCCGCCACCTCCTCGCGGACCCGCTCCCAGGCGCGGGCCAGGAAATGCGGCTTGTCCTTGGCGGGCACCACATGGCTGGCGATCGGCGAGCGTCCGGCGGGGAGCTGGTCCAGGACGGAGGTCTCCAGGTCGCCGAAGACGGTCATGGCGACCGTGCGCGGGATGGGGGTCGCCGTCATCACCAGCAGGTGCGGCGGCTGTTTGCCCTTGCCGCGCAGGGCGTCCCGCTGCTCGACGCCGAAGCGGTGCTGTTCGTCGACGACGACCAGCCCCAGGTCGTGGAACTGCACCTTGTCCTCGATCAGGGCATGGGTGCCGACGACGATGCCGGCCTCGCCGGTGACCAGGTCGAGCAGCGCCTGGCGGCGGGCCGCGGCGCCCATGGAGCCGGTCAGCAGCACCACTTTGGTGCCGCGCTCCGCGCCGCCGAGCATCCCGCCCTCGGCCAGCTCCCCCATCATCTCGGTGATCGAACGGTGATGCTGCTGGGCCAGGACCTCGGTGGGCGCCAGCATCGCGGCCTGGCCGCCGCTGTCGACCACACCGAGCATGGCGCGCAGCGCGACCATGGTGTTGTGGGTGACGGTGAAGTGGTCGGTCACATAGGCGTGGGAGGGGTGCCGGACGCTGATGCACTGGACGGGTGCGCGGCCCACGTACTCGATGGCGTGGATGCCGCGCCGGAAGGAGGGGCGGTCCTCGGGGCCGGCCGGCCGGTGCGCCGCCGCACCTTCGGGGGCCGCCGGGCCACGGAACGGCGGATGCGCGTCCGGCAAGGCCACACAGACGTCGTACGCCTCTCCGGGCACGGGGTCGAGCCGGGCGACGCCGCCCAGGGAGCGCACCAGCCAGGCGAGGTCGGCGGCGAGCGGACCGGGCGCCGCGCGGTAGACCGCGGCGGCTCCCGCGGGCAGCCCGCCGGTGTCCATCAGGCCCTGCACCACGGCCAGCCGGTCCTTGAGGGGGGCGTCGCGGTACGCGTCCGGCACCCGGGCCGCCGGGCGGTCGCCGCCTCCCTCGCCCAGTGTCCGCCCCACCTCATAGGGGTCGAGCGGCCGGGCCTCGCCGCCGTCCAGGTCCACCGGTGTCGCGGGCGCGATGGACCACTTGGGGCGGCCGTCGGCCGTCAGCAGGTCGCCGCGCAGTTCCCGCGTCGTCCGTACCTGCTCGGCGGACCCGTCGGCCCCGTCGGCCCCGACGATCCACAGGTGCTCGTCGTCGCACTCGACGGCGCTCCCGTCGGACAGCACCAGGCGCCACACCTCCCGCTCGCCCTGCGGGAAGACACCGTCCACGACGGCGAGTTCACCGCTCGGCACCACCACTTCGGTGCCGACGGTCATCTCCCCCATGGGACGGAAGCCGCGCGGCGTCAGCACCAGGGCGTCCAGCGGCTGCGCCTTGCCGGAGCCCACCTCGCCCTGGAGGAGGCGGTGCATGGGGTGCTCGGTCGCCAGGTCGTCGAAGATCTCCTGGCTGACCTTCTGCTGCCCTTCGGTGAGGGTGAAGGGCAGCTTGGCGTCGAAGGCGTCGAGGATGCCGCCCTGGACCAGGGTCCGCGCCACGGCGGGGAGTTGGGTCTCGGCGAGGCGGCGGCGGGCGAGCGCGACCTGCAGGACGAAGGCCTCGTCCCACTTCAGCCGGGACCGCGCATCGGCGATGTCGGCCTTGGTCGCCGGCCGGTGGATCTTCAGCAGCGCCTCGGTGAGCGGGACCAGCGCCCGGCCCTCCCGCAGCGATTCCGGCAGCGGGTCGACGGCGTCCTGCGCGCTGGGCAGCACCGCGTCCACCGCCTTGGCGATCTTCCAGGACGCCATCTGCTGGCAGGCCGGGTAGATCGGCATGAGCTGGTTGGCGAAGGCGCTGACCGCGTCCTCCCCCTCGTCGGCCGTGCGGTCGAGCAGCTCGTATTCGGGGTGGGCGAGCTGGAGTTTGCGGTTGAAGACCGAGACCTTGCCGGCGAACATCGCGCGGCGCCCGGGGAGCAGCTCCTTGTGCGGCTTGTGCAGGCCCTTGCCGAAGAAGACCAGCCGGAGCCGGCCGCTGCCGTCGGTGAGCGTCACTTCGAGGCGCTGCCCCCGGCCGCCGTTGAACTTCAGCACCCGGGCGTCCGCGACCTGCGCGACGACCGTGACGTGTTCGTCCAGCGGGAGGTCCGCGAGACGGGTCAGCTCACCGCGCTCGGCATAGCGGCGCGGGTAGTGGTGCAACAGGTCGCCGACCGTATGCAGGTCGAGATGCTCGGCCAGCACCTTCGCGGTGGTGCCACCGAGGATTTTCTTCAGGGGTTCGTCGAGCGCTGCCACGCCTCCATTGCACACCACGCCTGTGACAATCGCGGCTCACCCGGCGGCCCGGCGGGCTCACTCCACGCCGATGAGCAGCGGCGCCGCGTGCTGGCCGCCCTCGTACACGACCGTGTCGACGGCGAGATGGCGCTCGCGGACATGGCGCTCCAGCCGCTCGGCGAGCGCCTCCGGCACGTCCGCGCCGAGGACCAGGGTGACCATCTCCCCGCCCGCGGACAGCATCCGGTCGAGCACGGTCGTCGCGGTGTGCAGGAGGTCGGAGCCGATCACCGCGACATCGCCGTCGATCAGGCCGAGGACGTCCCCGGCCTGGCAGATCCCGGCCATCGTCCACGACTGCCGCTCGGCGACCGCCAGCTCGGCGTAGCGGGTGGCGCCCGCGGCCGCGGTCATGGCGACCACGTCCTCGTCGAAGCTGCGGCCCGGTTCGTGCACCGCCAGCGCCGCGAGGCCCTGGACGGCGGAGCGGGTGGGGATGAGCGCGACCCGTACGCCTTCGGTGCGGGCCTGTTCGGCGGCGGCCGCCGCGGTGTGCCGCAGCTCGGCGTCGTTCGGCAGCAGCATCACCTCCCGGGCGTGCGCCTGGCGGATCGCCTGCACCAGTTCGCCGCTGGCGGGCGGCTCTCCGGGGCGCACGGCGACCGGCGTCGCGCCGGCCTCCGCGCACAGTCCGGCGAGCCCGGCGCCCGGCACCACCGCGACCACGGCCCGCGCCGTCATGGCCGGTTCCTCGGGGCGGGTGACGGCACCGAAGTGCGTGATGCGGACCCGGTAGGGGCGGCCCGCCTCGATACCGGCCTCGACCGCGGCGCCCGCGTCGTCGACATGGACATGGACGTTCCACAGCCCGTCCCCGCCGACCACCACCAGGGAGTCGCCGAGCGTGTCGAGCCGGGCCCGCAGCCGTGCCACCGCCGCGTCCCCGGCCTCCAGCAGGTAGATCACCTCGAAGGCGGGCCCGTCCGGGTCCCCGCAGCCCTCCGCCGCCACCCCGCCGACGGCCTCGCAGCCGGCCGCCTCGGGGAGCGGGGCGTCGGCCCGTACGGCGACCGGCGTCGCCGAGACCTCCCCGGACAGGGCGTCGGCGAGCGCCCCCAGCAGGGCGACCAGGCCGCAGCCGCCGGCGTCCACCACACCGGCCCGGCCGAGGACCGCGAGCTGGCCCGGGGTGGCCTGGAGCGCGGTACGGGCGCCCTCGTGGGCGGCACGGGCGACCTCGGCAGCACCGGCGGCCCCTGCGGCGGCCCGCTCCGCGGCGTCCGCGGCGGCGGTCGCGACGGTCAGGACGGTGCCCTCGACGGGGTGGGCGACGGCCTCGTACGTGGAGGCGGCGGCCCGGCGCAGCGCCTGCCGCAGCGCCCCGGCCGAGCCGTCCCCGGCCGCCAGCACCTCCGTCATCCCGCGCAGCAGCTGCGCCACGATCGTGCCGGAGTTGCCGCGCGCCCCGATGAGGGCCCCATGGGCCATGGCGCCGATCGCGTCGGCGAGGCAGGGCGCGGTGCCGGCCGAGCTGTGCCCGTCGAAGGCGGCCTCGACCGCGCGGGCGGCCGATTCGAGCGTCAGATAGAGGTTGGTGCCGGTGTCGCCGTCGGCCACCGGATAGACGTTGATGGCGTCGATCCGCTCGCGTTCCCGTCCGAGCGCCTCCAGAGCCAGCCCGCACCAGGAGCGGACCGCGGCGGCGTCGAGCGGGTTGGGCACGTCGTCCTCCTGGGTCGCGGGATGCATCGCACAGTAGCCGCGTTCCGACGGGGCGGCCGGGGCGGGGGCCGGGCGCTGCGTGGTAGTTTCGTTCTACGGGAGCGGTCGTTGTATGCTGCTCCGGTTGCCCGATGAGAATCGGGCCATTCCTCTCCTGACGGCGCCGGTCGGGCAATGCACTCGGCCCGTCGGGATTTCACCGTAAGTGCATCTGAAGTCTTTGGAGTGACCCGTGGCTGCCAACTGCGACGTCTGCGGCAAGGGGCCGGGCTTCGGCAAGAGTGTCTCGCACTCGCATCGCCGCACCAACCGTCGTTGGAACCCCAACATCCAGACGGTGCGTGCAGTGATCGGGCGCACGCCGAAGAAGCTGAACGCCTGCACCTCGTGCATCAAGGCCGGCAAGGTCTCGCGCTGACGTCTTAGCCGTAGCGCAGCCAGCCGGTTGCTTATGGAGCCGGTCCACCGTCAAGGTGGGCCGGCTTCCGCCTTTTCCGGGGCGGTTACCGGGGCCGTTCCCGGGGCCGCGCGCTGATCCGGCGGCGCCCGGCCGAACCGGGTCGCCGCCGTGCGCCGGGTCAGTCCGTGCCGCGGGTGCGCCAGCCGTGATCCACGGGGCCGATGCCCGCGCCCAGCCGGAAGCCGGCCGCGAGGGCGCCGGTGACGTACTCCTTCGCCGCCGCGGCGGCCTGCGGGACAGTGTCCCCCTTGGCGAGCTGCGCGGCCAGCGCGCTGGCGAGGGTGCAGCCGGTGCCGTGGGTGTGCCGGTTGTCGTGGCGGGGCGCGCGCAGCCAGTGCTCCTCGGTGCCGTCGGTGAGCAGGTCGACGGCGCTGTCGCCGGGCGCGGCACCGGCCGTCAGATGGCCGCCCTTGATGAGCGCCCAGCGCGGACCGAAGTCCAGGATGGCGGCGGCCGCCCGCCGCATGCCGGCCTCGTCCTCGACGCGTACGCCGGTCAGCTGGGCGACCTCGTCCAGGTTGGGGGTGGCGACGGTGGCCGTCGGCAGCAGGGCGCCGCGGACCGCGTCCAGCGCGTCGGCGGCGAGCAGCGGATCGCCGTGCTTGGAGACCCCTACGGGATCGACGACGACCGGGACCCGCAGGCCGGCGAGCAGTCCGGCGACGGTTTCGACGAGTGCGGCCGAGGAGAGCATCCCGGTCTTCACGGCCTGGACGCCGATGTCGTCGACGACGCTGCGGAACTGGGCCCGTACGGCCTCGACGGGCAGCTCCCACGCGCCCTGTACGCCCAGGGAGTTCTGGGCGGTGACGGCGGTGATCACGCTCATGCCGTGGGTGCCGAGCGCCAGCATCGTCTTCAGGTCGGCCTGGATGCCCGCGCCGCCGCCGGAGTCGGACCCGGCGACGGTCAGGACGCGTGGAGGTGTGTGCATACCGCCGAATCTACTCGGCGGCACCCCTCGGTCCTGCGGGTGCCCGTAGGGGGCGGCCCGGTATCCCGTACGGGACTACTCGGTGTCCCCGTTGTCGCCGAAGTGGTCCCAGCCGGCCTTCACCCAGGGGGCGCCGTCCACCGTCACCTGGGGCAGCGCGGAGGGGTGGAGCACCTCGCCGATGACCTTCCACCGGGCGGGCAGCTTCACATCGGGCGGGAAGGTGGCCACGATCGCGTGGTCCTCACCGCCGTTGAGCACCCACTGCATCGGGTCCACGCCGACGGCGGTGCCGATGTCGGACATCTGCGTGGGGATGTCGATGCCGGCGGACCGCAGGTCGATCCGGACCTTGCTGGCCTCGGCGATGTGCCCGAGGTCGGCGACCAGCCCGTCGCTGACGTCCGTCATGGCGGTGGCGCCGAGTCCGGCCGCCGCCGGGCCCGCGTGGTACGGCGGCTCGGGCCGGCGGTGGGCCTCCACGAAGGCGCGCGGCGAGCGGAAACCGCGGGAGAGGACGGCGTGCCCGGCGGCGGACCAGCCGAGCCAGCCGGTCACCGCGACCACGTCGCCGGGCTGGGCACCGGCCCGGGTGACCGGCTCCTGGTTGCGCAGATCGCCGAGCGCGGTGATGGCCACGGTGATGGTGTCGCCGCGGACGACGTCCCCGCCGACCACCGCGGCACCCGCCACCTGGCACTCGTCGCGCAGCCCGTCCATCAGCTCGGTCGGCCAGGTCGCGGGGAGTTCCGCGGGGACGACCAGGCCCAGCAGGATCGCGGTGGGCACCGCGCCCATCGCCGCGATGTCGGCGAGGTTCTGCGCGGCGGCCTTGCGGCCGACGTCGTAGGCGGTGGACCAGTCGCGCCGGAAGTGCCGGCCCTCCAGGAGGATGTCGGTACTGGCGACCACCCTCCGGTCCGGCGCGGTGACCACCGCGGCGTCGTCACCCGGCCCGATCCGTACGGCCGGAGTGGTGGTGAGCCGGGAGGTGAGCTCCCTGATCAGCCCGAACTCCCCCAGCTCGCCCACGGTGCCCTTCATGCTGTTGCCCTTCCCATGTGTACGGACGGTCCGTACGTGGCTGACGACTGTGCCGCACTCGCCGAGTTCACCGCGCGGGTCTCCCCGCTCCGCACGGTGACGCGGTACCGTGGCGTCCCTTCTTCCCACATGATCCTCGTAGCCGCCCTGGAGGTTCCGTGGTACAGGCCTACATCCTGATCCAGACCGAGGTCGGCAAGGCCTCGGCGGTCGCTGAGGTGATCTCCAAGATCCACGGCGTGCTCCAGGCCGAGGACGTGACCGGGCCCTATGACGTCATCGTGCGCGCACAGGCCGACACCGTCGATGAGCTGGGCCGCATGGTGGTCGCGCGGGTCCAGCAAGTGGAAGGCATCACCCGCACCCTCACCTGCCCGGTCGTCCATCTCTAGCTCCCCGTATCCTCGGCCGGGTGATCACTCCGCGCCGCCGGCACCTGGCCCTGCCCGCGCTCACCGTGCTGTTCGCCGCGGTGAGCTGCTCCCCTTCCGAGGACGTGGCCGTCCCCTCTCCCGAGGGGGCGGCGGCGCGGTACTGCAAGGCGCTCCACGAGGAGTTGCCGCACACCGTGGACGGAGTGAAGCGGGCCGCCACCGAGCCGGTCTCCGACTTCACCGCCCGCTGGGGCGATCCTGCCGTGAAACTGCGCTGCGGGGTACCGAAGCCCGACGTCCTGACGCACGGGAGTGAACATTACAACCCCTACGCGGACGCGGCGGAAGTCAACGGGGTGCGCTGGCTCTTCGAGAAGCAGGACGACGGCTACCGCTTCACCACCGTGCTGCGCAAGGCCTATGTCGAGGTGACCGTGCCCGGGAAGTACGCCCCCGAGGTCGATGCGCTCACCGACCTCGCGGGCGCCGTGAAGAAGACCGTTCCCGTCGGGGTCTGACGCCGGCCCGGCGGGGCCGGGCCGGCCCCGGGGACCGGCGGGGTCAGCGCAGCCCCGTGGAGCGGTGCAGTGCGGCCTGCAGAAGCCGGTCGATCAGCTCCGGGTAGCTCACTCCGCTCTCCTGCCACATCCGCGGGTACATCGAGATGGGCGTGAAGCCGGGCAGCGTGTTGATCTCGTTGATCACGAACTCGCCGTTGTCCTGCAGGAAGAAGTCCGCGCGCACCAAGCCCTCGCAGGACGCCGCCTCGAAGGCCGCGACGGCCAGCTTTTGGACCTCGGCGGTCTGCTCGCCGGTCAGCGGCGCGGGCACGATCCCGTCGGCCGAGTCGATGTACTTGGCCTCGAAGTCGTAGAAGTCGTGCGCGGTGACCGGCGGGATCTCGGCCGGCACGCTCGCCCGCGGGCCGTCCTCGAACTCCAGCACCCCGCACTCGATCTCGCGGCCGCGCAGCAGCGACTCCACAAGGATCTTGGGGTCGTGCCGACGGGCCTCCTCGATCGCCTCGTCCAGGCCGCCGAGGTCGTCGACCTTGGTGATGCCCATCGACGAGCCGGCCCGCGCGGGCTTCACGAAGAGCGGCCAGCCGTGCTCGGCGGCGAAGTCGACGATCTTCCGGCGGGCGGCCGCCGGATCGTTCTCCCACTCCCGCGGACGGATGACCTCGTACGGGCCGACCGGCAGCCCGAAGGAGGTGAACACCCGCTTCATGTAGTCCTTGTCCTGGCCCACGGCGGAGGCGAGCACGCCCGAGCCGACATAGGGCACCCCGGAGAGTTCCAGCAGACCCTGCAGGGTGCCGTCCTCCCCGTAGGGGCCGTGCAGGACGGGGAAGACGACGTCGACCTCGCCGAGCGCCTTGGGCACCGAGCCCGGCTCGCTGTAGACGACCTCGCGGTTGGTCGGGTCGACGGGGAGCACCACGGCGCCCTCGGTGGACTCGGCGAGCGCGGCCACGGTGGGCAGCTGCCGGTCCGCGATGGCCATCCGCTCCGGGTCGTCGGCGGTCAGCGCCCAGCGGCCGTCCGTGGTGATGCCGATGGGCAGCACGTCGTACTTCTCGCGGTCGATGGCACGCAGCACGGCGCCGGCCGTGAGCACGGAGATCGCGTGCTCGGAGCTGCGGCCGCCGAACACGACGGCGACGCGGGGCTTGTGGGAGGAGGTCTCGCTGCTCATATCGGGTTGAGGGTACCTGCTGGTAGCCGTGGAGTCAGCGCTGCGGCGGCCGATAGTGGCGTGGCGCCTCAGTGCCGCTCGGACTTGGCGCTGCGCGACATCAGGTCCTTGAGGGCGACCATCGGCGGCTTGCCCTCGTGGACGATCTCCACGACCGTCTCGGTGAGCGGCATGTCGACACCGTGCCTGCGGGCCAGATCCAGCACGGATTCGCAGGACTTGACGCCCTCGGCGGTCTGCTTGGTGACCGCGATGGTCTCCTGGAGCGACATCCCCCGGCCGAGGTTGGTGCCGAAGGTGTTGTTGCGCGACAGCGGCGAGGAGCAGGTGGCGACGAGGTCGCCCATGCCGGCCAGGCCGGCGAAGGTGTGCGCGTCGGCGCCCATGGCGAGGCCGAGCCGGGTGGTCTCGGCGAGACCGCGGGTGATCAGGGACGCCTTGGCGTTGTCGCCCAGGCCCATGCCGGTGGCGATGCCGACGGCGAGCGCGATGACGTTCTTGACCGCGCCGCCCAGTTCACAGCCCACCACGTCGGTGTTGGTGTACGGGCGGAAGTACGAGGTGTGGCAGGCGGCCTGGAAGCGCCGGGCGACCGCCTCGTCGGCGCAGGCCACGACGGCGGTGGCGGGCTGCCGGGCGGCGACCTCCTTGGCGAGGTTGGGGCCGGTCAGCACCGCGACGCGTTCCGCGGGCACCTTGGCGACCTCCTCGATGACCTCGCTCATGCGCTTGGCCGTGCCCAGTTCGACGCCCTTCATCAGGGAGACCAGGACGGTGTCGGCGGGCAGCAGGGGCGCCCATGCGGCGAGGTTGGCGCGCAGCGTCTGGGCGGGGACGGCCAGCACCGCGAACTCCGCGCCGCGCGCCGCTTCCGCCGGGTCGGTGGTGGCCCGCACGGACGCGGGGAGCTCGACCCCCGGCAGGTAGTCGGGGTTCGTACGGCCGTTGTTGACGGCGTCGACCAGGGACTCGCGGCGCCCCCACAGGGTCACCTCGCATCCCGCGTCGGCGAGCACCATCGCGAAGGCGGTGCCCCAGGACCCCGTGCCGTAGACGGCGCAGCGCGTCACTTGCTTTCATCCTCCTGTGCCTGCTGGGTGCTTCGTGCCTGCTGCGGGCCGACGGCCGGGTCGGCGGGGGCCGTGGCCGCCGCGGCGGTCCGGCCGGCCCTGGCGGCTTCCCGGGCGACGCGGCGCTCCCGGGCGACCGCCTTGCGCCAGTCGTACGGTTCGGCCGGCGCGGGCTCGCCGCGGACGGCGGCCAGCTGCTCGGTGATCGCGGACATGATGACCTCGGTGGCGGCCCGCAGCACCTCGGCGGTCGGCTCCCGGTCGTAGAACGCGCTCAGGTCGACCGGCGGTCCCGCCTTCACCCGCAGCGTCTTGCGCGGGAAGAGGCGGAGCTTCTTCTCCTTGGCGTACGGCGGCATCGCGTCGTTGGCGCCCCACTGCGCGACGGGGATGACCGGCGCCTTCGTCAGCAACGCGACCCGCGCGGCACCCGTCTTGCCCTGCATGGGCCACAGCTCGGGGTCGCGGGTGAGGGTGCCCTCGGGGTAGAAGGCGACGCATTCGCCCTTGTCGATGGCGGTGACGGCGGCGCGGAACGCGTTGGCGGCGTCGGTGGTTTCCCGGTAGACGGGGATCTGTCCGGTGCCGCGCATCATCAGGCCGACAAAGCCGCTCCGGAAGAGTCCGGCCTTGGCGAGGAATCGGGGGACCCGCCGGGTGTTGTACTGATAGTGCGCATACGAGAGCGGATCAAGATACGAGTTGTGGTTGACCGCGGTGATAAATCCGCCGTCGGCCGGAATGTGCTCCATTCCCTGCCAGTCCCGCTTGAACAGAACCAGGAGCGGCGGTTTGCAGATGACCGCGGCCAAGCGGTACCAGAAGCCGATTCTGCGGCGGGACACTGGGACACCCTCCTTGTGGGACCTGCGAAGCTGCTGCGGGCCGGCAGCCGCACAAGTGTCGCCCCAGGTACCCGCTATGTCGAGAACACCGTAACCCCGACGCTCCCGGAGAGCGGCGGCGGCAGGTGAGAATGGCGCCGATGCGACGAGACGGAGCGGATGTGGGCTGGAGCCTGGTGGTGCCGCTGAAACCGCTGGTGCGGGCCAAGAGCAGGCTCTCCCGGGCCGCAGGGGAGGAGTTCCGGCCCCGGCTGGCCCTCGCGTTCGCCCTGGACACCGTGACAGCGGCGCTGGCCTGCGAAGACGTCCATGATGTGGCGGTTGTCACGGATGACCGGCAGGCCGGGGAACGGCTGGCGGAGCTGGGCGCGCTGATCGTGCCCGACGCTCCGGCCCGTGGTCTCAACGCGGCGCTGGCCCATGGAGCGGGCGTGATCCGGGCGCGTCGTCCGGGCGCGGCGGTCGCCGCGCTGAACGCCGATCTCCCCGCGCTGCGCCCCGCCGAGCTGGAACTGGTGCTCCATTCCGCTTCGCTATTTCCCCGCGCATTTCTCGCGGATGCGGCGGATATCGGGACGACACTTCTGACCGCGACTTCCGGCGTGGAATTGGAACCGGCATTCGGAGGTGCGTCGCGGGCCCGTCACCTGGCGTCCGGGGCCCGGGAGATCACCGGCCCGGCGGTGCCCTCGGTGCGCCGGGACGTGGACACCGGCGAGGACCTGCTGGCCGCGCTGGCGCTGGGCGTGGGGCCGCACACGGCGCTCCAGGCGCCGCGTCTCGCCCCGGGGGCGGCCGCGCCCGAGGGACCGGGCCGGCTGCCGCCTCCGCAGGTCAGAGCGTCTGGAGCGTGACCAGGACGATCTTTTGGGCGTCGCCTTCGCCGGTGACGTCGATACGGACCCGCTGACCGGGCCGCAGCAGCAGCAGACCGCCGGCGTCGAAGGCCGCGGCGTCGAAGGGCAGCGGGGTGCCGTCGTCCAGCAGCACGCTGCCGGAGCGGGTCTCGGAGTCGTACGTATACGCGGTGGCCTGCATGGGAGAGAGCCTAGACGAGGAGGTCCCGGGTCCCTTCGGCCACCCGTGCGCGGCCGGACGCGGCCCGGGGCCGGTGCCGAACGGCCGCCGGACGCACCGCGGGCCGGGCTCCCCGGAGGGAGACCGGCCCCACGCGTGGCGTCGCCGCCGCAGAATTACCGCTTGCGGGCGGTGGTCTTCTTGGCGGTGGTCTTGCGTGCCGTGGCCTTCTTCGCGGGGGCCTTCTTCGCGGTCGTCTTCTTCGCGGGCGCGGTCTTCTTCGCCGTCGCCTTCTTCGCGGTGGCCTTCTTGGCCGTGGTCGCCTTCTTGGCGGTGGTCTTCTTGGCGGGGGCCTTCTTCGCCGTCGTCTTCTTGGCGGTGGCCTTCTTCGCCGCGGTGGTCTTCTTCGCCGCGGTCTTCTTCGCCGTCGTCTTCTTGGCGGCGGCCTTCTTGGCGGTGGCCTTCTTCGCCGCGGCCTTCTTGATGGCGGCGCCGCCGGTCAGGCTGCCCTTCGGGGCCTTCTTGACGGAGACCTCGCCACCCTTGGGGAGCTTCTTCGACCCGCTCACCAGGTCCTTGAAGCCCTGACCGGCGCGGAAGCGCGGCACCGAGGTCTTCTTGACCCGCACCCGCTCCCCCGTCTGCGGGTTACGGGCGTAGCGGGCGGGACGGTCGACCTTCTCGAACGAGCCGAATCCGGTGACCGAAACGCGGTCGCCGGTGACCACGGCACGCACAATCGCGTCCAGGACGGCGTCGACCGCGTCCGCGGCGTTCTGGCGGCCGCCGAGCTTGTCGGCAATGGCTTCTACGAGCTGCGCCTTGTTCACGTCTTCCCCTTCGGAGACATTGCTGGAAGGAAAGTTCCAAGCTTTTTCGCACGTTAGGCAGATATATACCGCAAATCAAACACGAAACGGGCTAATCACCCTTGTGCCGCAACGAACTCGACCTTCACGGACTTCCGTCGGCGTGCACATCTTCGGGATAACGACCTTCGTCGAGGTCTTCCATGAACCACTCCAGACGCCTTGCCGCGTCCGCAAGATCGTGTTTAGCCGCGGCCGTGATGACGAGCAGCTTCCGGGTCAGCGCCATCCGTACGCCCTCCGGGACTTGCAGTGTCCGCACTCTTGTATGTGCGTCCTTGAGCCGGTCGGCGACGAGACCGTAGAGCTCGAGTTGGTCGTCGCGTTCCATGCGCTAATTGTGCCATCTGCGGCGAGTTGTCGCTTCACGGGGCCTCAACAGCCGCCTCAACACGGCGATGCGCCCCCTGCCAACTGCACAGGGGGCGCATCGTACGCAATACAGCTTTGAGCCATAAAACCCGAGGTCAGACCTCGATGGTACGCGGCTTGAACGACGGCCGGTTCGCCTCGTACTCCACGATGGCCGACTCCTCCCGAAGGGTGAGGCTGATGTCGTCCAGCCCCTCCAGCAGGCGCCAACGGGCGTTCTCGTCCAGCTCGAAGTCGGCGGTGACGCCCTCGGCGCGCACCTGCCGGCCGACCAGGTCGACCGTCACCTCGGCGGCCGGGTCGGCCTCCAGCAGCGACTGCAGCCGGTCGACGGTCTCCTGCGGCAGGACCACCGTCAGCAGACCGTTCTTGAGGGAGTTGCCACGGAAGATGTCCGCGAACCGCGAGGAGATGACGGCCTTGAACCCGTAGTTCTGCAGCGCCCAGACGGCGTGCTCACGCGAGGAACCGGTGCCGAAGTCGGGGCCTGCGACCAGCACCGTGGCGCCCTTGTACCGCTCCTGGTTGAGGACGAACTGCGGGTCCTTGCGCCAGGCCTCGAACAGCCCGTCCTCGAAGCCGTCGCGGGTGACCTTCTTCAGCCAGTGGGCCGGGATGATCTGGTCGGTGTCGACGTTGCTGCGGCGCAGCGGGACGGCCCGGCCGGTGTGGGTGGTGAAAGCTTCCATGGTTCAGACTCCCGCGGGCGTGGCGACGTCGGCAGCGGACAGATCGGCCGGTGAGGCCAGATGGCCGAGAACCGCTGTTGCGGCGGCGACCTGCGGTGAGACCAGGTGCGTACGGCCGCCCTTGCCCTGCCGGCCCTCGAAGTTGCGGTTGGAGGTGGACGCGGAGCGCTCACCGGGCGCCAGCTGGTCGGGGTTCATGCCCAGGCACATCGAGCAGCCCGCGTGCCGCCATTCGGCGCCCGCCGCGGTGAAGACCTTGTCCAGCCCCTCGGCGACGGCCTCCAGGGAGACCCGGACCGAACCGGGCACGATCAGCATGCGGACGTCGTCGGCGACCTTGCGGCCGTCCAGGATCTGCGCCGCGGAGCGCAGGTCCTCGATACGGCCGTTGGTGCACGAACCTACGAAGACGGTGTCCACCTTGATGTCCCGCAGCGGCTGACCTGCGGTCAACCCCATGTACTCCAGGGCCTTTTCGGCGGCGTAGCGCTCCGAGGCGTCCTCGTACGAAGCCGGGTCGGGGACGCTCGCCGAAAGCGGGGCACCCTGGCCCGGGTTGGTGCCCCAGGTGACGAACGGGGCCAGTTCGGAGGCGTCGATGTGCACCTCGGCGTCGAAGACCGCGTCGTCGTCGGTGCGCAGGGTCTTCCAGTACGCGACCGCGGCGTCCCAGTCCTCGCCCTGGGGAGCGTGGTCGCGGCCCTGCAGGTAGTCGAAGGTGGTCGCGTCGGGGGCGATCATGCCGGCCCGCGCGCCCGCCTCGATCGACATGTTGCAGATGGTCATCCGGGCTTCCATCGACAGTTTCTCGATGGCCGGGCCGCGGTACTCCAGGACGTAGCCCTGGCCGCCGCCGGTGCCGATCCTGGCGATGATCGCCAGGATCAGGTCCTTGGCGGTGACGCCGTCGGGCAGCTCACCGTCGACGGTGATCGCCATGGTCCTGAAGGGGGCCAGCGGCAGCGTCTGGGTGGCCAGGACGTGCTCGACCTGGCTGGTGCCGATGCCGAACGCCAGCGCGCCGAAGGCTCCGTGGGTGGAGGTGTGACTGTCACCGCAGACCACCGTGGTGCCGGGCTGGGTCAGTCCCAACTGCGGTCCCACCACGTGGACAACACCCTGCTCTACATCGCCCAGCGGGTGCAGCCGGACCCCGAACTCGGCACAGTTCTTGCGCAGCGTCTCCAGCTGGGTGCGCGAGACCGGGTCGGCGATGGGCTTGTCGATGTCGAGGGTGGGGGTGTTGTGATCCTCGGTGGCGATGGTCAGGTCCGTACGGCGCACCGGGCGGCCGGCCTTGCGGAGGCCGTCGAACGCCTGCGGGCTGGTGACCTCGTGCAGCAGGTGGAGATCGATGAAGAGGAGGTCGGGCTCGCCTTCCGCGCGCCGGACGACATGGTCGTCCCAGACCTTCTCCGCGAGTGTCCGTCCCATCGCTTTCCCTCCGACCGGCCGCATTGCCGGCCTTTCTCGTCCGTGCGCGATGCCCGCAGAAAAATCCCCTTGCCGGGCCTTACGCCGGGCCCTGGTCGAGGGCCACACCTACAGATTGACGACTTCCCTGGAAAATTGAACTTGCGTTTCACAGTGTGAGACGCGAGTATCGTTGCATGGACAACTCTAGCGGCGTCGGCGTTCTCGACAAGGCAGCTCTGGTTTTGAGTGCCCTGGAGTCCGGTCCGGCCACCCTCGCCGGGCTGGTCGCGGCGACCGGGCTCGCACGGCCCACGGCCCACCGGCTGGCCGTGGCACTGGAACACCACCGGATGGTGGCGAGGGACATGCAGGGCCGGTTCATCCTGGGACCGCGCCTGTCCGAGCTGGCCGCGGCGGCCGGCGAGGACCGTCTGCTGGCCACGGCGGGACCGGTGCTCACCCACCTGCGCGATGTGACCGGCGAGAGCGCCCAGCTCTATCGCCGGCAGGGCGACATGCGGATCTGCGTGGCGGCGGCGGAACGGCTGTCCGGACTGCGGGACACCGTCCCGGTCGGCTCCACGCTCCCCATGAAGGCGGGCTCGGCCGCCCAGATCCTGATGGCCTGGGAGGAGCCCGAGCGGCTGCACCGCGGCCTCCAGGGCGCGCGCTTCACGGCCACCGCGCTGTCCGGCGTACGGCGCCGGGGCTGGGCGCAGTCGATCGGCGAGCGGGAGCCGGGCGTGGCCTCGGTCTCCGCCCCCGTGCGCGGCCCCTCCAACCGCGTGGTGGCCTCCGTCTCGGTCTCCGGACCGATCGAGCGGCTGACCCGGCACCCGGGCCGGATGCACGCCCAGGCGGTCATCGACGCGGCCGCCCGCCTCTCCGAGGGCCTGCGGCGCACCGGCTGAGCACCCCGGGCGGGGCGAGCCGGGGCGGTGGCCCCGGCCTGCCCCGGTCACGACGCCGAAGAAGGGCGGCCCCGTGCGGACAGTCCGCACGGGGCCGCCCTTCGGCTCTCAGGCCGCCAGGCGGTCCGCGGCCCGCTCCCCGCGGCGGCCGACCGGCACCGTCCCCTGGGCCTCCCCCAGCCCGAACGGCGGCATGTTGACGTAGACGCTCTCGTACGAGCCCGCCGGGACGACATAGGTCTCGTGCCAGAAGCCGACCTTGTTGCGCCCCTCGCGCACCCGCCGGTTGAACTCCGCCCAGGCCGGCCGGTGCGCACCGTCCCGGTCCGTGGCGTAGGCGAAGAGCTTCTCCTTCGAGTCCCAGTACTGGAGGACGGCGAAGTTCCGCGGCAGTCCGGGAAGCAGCCGGTAGCCGATCATCCCGCTGTCCGGGTCCTGGGCCAGCTCCTTGATCATGCGCGGCATCGCACGGAACACCGGAAGCCAACTGCGCACCGCACGCCAGTTGTTGAAGCGCATCCCGATGAGGAAGACCACCACCTCCCGGCCGCCGTCCGCCGTCATCCGGCCCTGCACCGGCCTGTCCCTCATGACTGCCCCCTTCCGTCACTGGATAGCATCGCTATCCATGCTTAGATAGTGGCACTCTCCAATGGAAGGTGCAAGCGGTATGCGACTGGCGGAACTGAGCGAGCGCAGCGGGGTCTCCACCGCCACGATCAAGTACTACCTGCGCGAACGCCTGCTGCCGCCGGGCCGCCGGGTCACCGCCACCCGGTCCGAGTACGACGAGGAGCATCTGCGGCGGCTGCGGCTGGTCCGCGCCCTGATCCAGGTCGGCCGCATCCCCGTGAGCACCGCCCGGGACGTCCTGGCCGCCGTCGAGGACGACTCCCGGGACCACCTCACCCGCCTCGGGATCGCCGTGGAGGCACTCCCCTACGGCCCGGAGCCCGACGAGAGCGCCCCCTCGACGGCCGTCGCCCGGCGCACCGCCACCGAACTCCTCAAGCAGCTCGACTGGCACTTCAACCTGGAGATCGCCGACGGCTCCCGCGCCTTCGGCATGCTCGTCGCCGCCATCGCGGCACTGCACCGCCTCGGCTACGCCTGCGACATCCCGCATCTGCTGCCCTACGCCCGCCAGGCGGCACAGCTCTCCGTCGCCGACCTGGACCTGGTCGAGGAGTTCGCGACCCCGGCGGAGCAGGTGGAGGCGGCGGTCGCGCTGACCGTGCTCTACGAGCCGGTACTGCTCAGCCTGCGCCGGCTGGCGGAGGCCGAGGAGGCCAACAGGCGCTTCGGGAGCGGCGGTTGACGCGAAGAGGCCCCCCGCATGATGCGGGGGGCCTCTTCGTCTTGTACCCCCGACCGGATTCGAACCGGCGCTACCGCCTTGAGAGGGCGGCGTGCTAGGCCGCTACACAACGGGGGCAAGTTTTCCTGCAGTTGGATGTGTCGCGAGGACACACCGCGCTGGGCTACCAGGACTCGAACCTAGACTAAATGAACCAGAATCACTCGTGCTGCCAATTACACCATAGCCCATGGTGGTTTAGACCAGTACCCCCGACCGGATTCGAACCGGCGCTACCGCCTTGAGAGGGCGGCGTGCTAGGCCGCTACACAACGGGGGCCCTAGCGATCCCCACCCGGCGGAAGCCGGGTGTTTGTCTCCGTGAGTGACAGTGGGTGCGACCCGGACTGTCTCCCTGGGAAGGATCTGTACCCCCGACCGGATTCGAACCGGCGCTACTGCCTTGAGAGGGCAGCGTGCTAGGCCGCTACACAACGGGGGCTTTGCAGATAAGCTCTGCGAGCTGGCCTACCAGGACTCGAACCTAGACTAACTGAACCAGAATCAGTCGTGCTGCCAATTACACCATAGGCCATCAAAGCGCAACCCCCTGCGGGGGCTTTGTTTGACTTACGCCTCCCGGCCGGGCCTTTCGGCCCCTCTCGGGCGGCGCAGGAAGAACATTACCTGATCGTGGACGGCGCACCAAAACCGATAACTCCGTCCAACAGCGCGGGGAGCTCCGCCAGGCCCGCGATCCGGCGCACCCCGGCGGGCGGCTCCCCTCCGGTGCCCGCGCGGTCCAGCCATACGGCGGTCAGCCCGGCGTCCCGGGCGCCCAGTGCGTCGATGTCGAGCTTGTCGCCGATGTGGACCACCTCGTTCGGCGGCAGGCCCAGTTCCTGGCAGGCTCCCTGGAACGCCTCCGCGGCCGGTTTGGCGTGTCCCAGTCCGTCGGCGCAGAACACCGCCTCGAAGCGGGTGCGGATGCCCAGGGCGGCGAGCTTGCGCTCCTGGTTGGCGGTGGTGGCGTTGGACAGCACCGCCTGCCGTGCCAGCGGGGCCAGGGCACCCAGGGCGGGCGCGGCGTCCGGGAAGAGCGCCCAGCAGGCCTCGTAGTGCGCGAGGTAGCGGCCGAACCAGGCGTCCGCCTCGGTGTCGGAGAGCGGGGTCCCCAGGAACGTCCGGGCCCGGCCTCTGCGGTGGTCGAGGAAGCCCACCTCGCCGACGAGGAAGCGGGCGAACTCGGTCTCCATGGCCGTCTGCCAGCGTTCCAGAGCCACCTGCTCGCCGCCGTACGTGTCGAGCAGGCCCTCGGTCCGCAGGTGGCGCAGCACGCCCGCACGGTCCGATCCGGTGTAGTCGAAGAGGGTGTCGTCGAGGTCCCACAGGACGGCGCGGAGGGGCATACCGGCAATCTAGCCAACGGCACCGGATACGCCAGGGGGCCCGGACACCGTGCGGTGTCCGGGCCCCCTGGGCGCAGTGGTGCGGTCAGCCGGCCAGCTTGGCCAGGGCCGCGTCGATGCGCTGGAGGGTGCGCTCCCTGCCCAGGATCTCCAGGGACTCGAAGAGCGGCAGGCCGACCGTGCGGCCGGTGACGGCCACCCGGACGGGGGCCTGTGCCTTGCCGAGCTTGAGGCCGTGCTCCTCGCCGGCGGCCAGGACGGCCTCCTTGAGGGGCTCGGGGCCGGACGCCCAGTCGGCGGCGTCCAGCTTGGCGCGGGCGGTGGTCAGCAGCGCCACCGGGTCGCCCTTGCCCATGGCCTTGGTCCAGGACGCCTCGTCCTCGACCGGCTCCGTGCGGAAGAGGAAGTCGACGTTGGCCGTGATGTCCGAGAGGACGGTGAGGCGGGTCTGGGCGTGCGGAGCGATGGCGCGCCAGGCGGCCTCGTCGAAGTCCTCGGGGGCCCAGTTGGCGTGCGGGGCCGTCAGCCAGGGCTCACAGGCGGTGATGAAGTCCGCCACGTCCAGCTGCCGGATGTGGTCGGCGTTGATCGCCTCGGCCTTCTTCAGGTCGAAGCGGGCCGGGTTGGCGTTGACGTCCGCGATGTCGAACTTCTCGATCAGCTCCTGCACCGAGAAGAGGTCCTGGTCGGCGGAGAAGGACCAGCCGAGCAGCGCAAGGTAGTTGAGCAGGCCCTCGGGGAGGAAGCCGCGCTCGCGGTACAGGTTGAGGTTGGCCTGCGGGTCGCGCTTGGAGAGCTTCTTGTTGCCCTCGCCCATGACGTAGGGGAGGTGGCCGAAGGCCGGGATCTCCTTGGCCACGCCCAGCTCGATCAGGGCCTTGTAGAGGGCGATCTGGCGGGGGGTGGAGGAGAGCAGGTCCTCGCCGCGCAGGACGTGGGTGATCTCCATCAGGGCGTCGTCGACGGGGTTGACCAGGGTGTACAGCGGGGCGCCGTTGGCGCGCACGATGCCGTAGTCCGGAACGTTGTCCGGGGTGAAGGTCAGCTCGCCGCGCACCAGGTCGGTGAAGGTGATCGGCTCGTCGGGCATCCGGAAGCGGACGATGGCGGAGCGGCCCTCGGCGTCGTACGCGGCCTTCTGCTCGGCGGTCAGCTCACGGCAGGTGCCGTCGTAGCCGGAGGGCCGGCCGGCCTTGCGGGCGGCGTCGCGGCGCTCGTCCAGCTCCTCGGTGGTGCAGTAGCAGTGGTAGGCGTGGCCGGCCGCGAGGAGCCTGTCGGCGACGTCCTTGTAGAGGTCCATGCGCTGGGACTGGCGGTACGGCGCGTGCGGGCCGCCGACCTCGGGGCCCTCGTCCCAGTCGAAGCCCAGCCAGTGGAACGAGTCCAGCAGCTGGTTGTAGGACTCCTCGGAGTCGCGGGCCGCGTCGGTGTCCTCGATCCGGAAGACCAGGCTGCCCTTGTTGTGCCGTGCGTAGGCCCAGTTGAACAGGGCGGTACGGATCAGGCCGACATGGGGGTTACCGGTCGGGGAGGGACAGAAACGTACGCGGACGGGGGTGCCGGGGGTCGCGTTAGCCACGCTTGATCACCTTGTTGGTGAGAGTGCCGATGCCTTCGATGGTGACGGCGACCTCGTCGCCGACGTTGAGGGGGCCGACCCCGGCCGGGGTGCCCGTGAGGATGACGTCGCCGGGGAGCAGGGTCATCGCCTCGGTGATGTGGACGATGAGGTCCTCGACCGGGCGGACCAGGTCGCTGGTGCGGCCGAGCTGGCGCTGTTCACCGTTGACCGTGCACTGGACCGCGAGACCCGCGGCGATGTCGGCGGGGTCCAGCCCGGTCTCGACCCAGGGGCCGAGCGGGCAGGAGCCGTCGAAGCCCTTGGACCGTCCCCACTGCTTCTCGCGCCGCTGCACATCGCGGGCGGTGACGTCGTTGGCGCAGGTGTAGCCGAGGATCACGTCCTTGGCGCGCTCGCGGGGCACCTCACGGCACATCCGGCCGATGACGACGGCGAGCTCCGCCTCGTGGTGCACCTCCTCGGAGAAGGAGGGGTACGCGATGGGGTCGCCGGGGCCGATCACCGTGGTCGACGGCTTGAAGAAGACGACCGGCTCGTCCGGTACGGCGTTGCCCAGCTCGGCGGCGTGCTCGGCGTAGTTGCGGCCGATCGCGACGACCTTGTTGGGGAGGACCGGCGGCAGCAGCCGGACCTTGTCGAGGGGGACCTTCTGGCCCGAGCGCTCGAATTCCGCGAAGGGGTGCCCCTTGATGACGTCGAGTTCGTCGCCTTCGAGGACGCCGAAGCCGACGTTGCCGTCGATGGAGAATCTGGCGATGCGCACGGGTTGCCGTTGCCCCTCATTGATCAGTGGCCGGAGTTGACACTCCAGGCTATCGCGGGGCCGCTGCCGGTCGGTCGTCGCTTCAGGCGGGGATGCCCTGTTCGGGGGCCGTCATCAGGATCGTGCGGCGGGGGTTGGCCGTCTGGGCCGGCAGGTCGACGGTGTGCTCCGGGGCCTCGGTGCCGAGCTCGACGGCGTCGGTGAGGTGGGCCAGGGTGGTGCGCCGCGGGTTGGCTATGTTGCGGAACATCGTCGTCGTCTTCACTGCTGCGTGCCTCGCGTCATCGAGTCGGGAAAGGGCTTGCGGAAAGCTGCCTTGTCATTCTCGGCAACTGTGTAAAGCGTCAGGCTAAGCGCGCTATTCCCTGCGGCGTGCGGGGAGACTCAATGATCCACCTGTGAGTTTGCTCACGAAGTGTGTGACAAATGCCGCATTTCCCATGATCAACAACCCTGGGCGAATCGGACAATGACGGATTGAAGTGCACGTTCCGCTCCCGATCACCGCACCTGGGACAGCCCTGAGGGGCGGTCGACTCGCGGATAAAAGTCCGTTATCGGCGGCAGCATCTTCTACAAGTCGTGACGCGCTCCGTACATTGCGTCACCCAAGTCACAGTGCGGGGCTCCGCTCTTGTTGGAGATCCTGCACTGTGCTGGAATTCCACGGACCGCCGCACGTTTCAGCCGGCGCGCAGGGCGCAACGAAGCGCCGCGCGGTGGTGCCGTTCTCTTCCGACCGGAGAGGGCAGCCCGCCGGTCACTCACGACCGCCATCGGGGGACTCAGCGGTCCTCCATTCGACTCGACACCGTCCCGCCGCGGCGGGACGCCTGGTCCAGAGGTTGCGACGCTAGTGCAGGGACGTTTCAAGAGGGATGGCAGCGCTGCGGCGGACCCGGAGCTGCGCGGCGGAACCGACCGCGCCTCCTCGCCCCAGCGCGCCCAGGGCAACGGTTCCGCCGGAGGCAGCACGCTGCCCGTCGACGGAGGCGGCCAGGCGCCGGGCAATGACGCCGCGGACAGCGGTAAGCCCAAGGCGTCGAAGGGGGCCAGTGGCCCCGGTTCGCGAATAGCGCTGCGCAACTGGCGCATCAGCACCCGTCTGGTCTCCCTGCTCGCGCTGCCCGTGGTCGCCGCGACCACGCTGGGCGGTATGCGCATCGGCACGTCGCTGGAGAACATCGACCAGCTCGACAAGATGCAGCTGCTCACCGAGATGACCCGGCAGGCGACCGAGCTCGCCGACGCGTTGCAGGTGGAGCGGGACAAGTCGGCCGGGCCGCTGGCCGGCAGCGGGAACGCCAAGGACGACGCCAACGTCGTCGCGCCCCGCGAGGCGACCGACCGCGCCCGGCTGTCGTTCAACCAGGCCACCGATGACATCCGGGGCCAGGACGCCACGATGACCGGTGTCCGGGCGACCGTCCTGGAGATCACCCGCCAGCTCAACACCCTCAACGAGATCCGCAACAGCGCGTACAAGGACGAGGACAACTCGGCCCGGACCGTCACCAGCTACAACCAGCTGATCAACTCGCTGCTGTCGCTCTCCCAGGACATGGCGCAGGCGACCAGCAACCCGGAGATGATCCGCAGCACCCGTGCGCTGGCGGCGTTCTCGTCGGCCAAGGAGTACGCGTCGATCCAGCGGGCCCTGGTCAGTGCCGGCCTCGCCCACGAGGGCGGCCCGGAGCTGTCCTCCAACGACCGGCTGGCCGGCCGTAACGCCGAGGACAACGAGAAGGCGGCCCGTGACCGCTTCTCGCAGATCTACACCAGCAACGGCGAGAACAGCGCCGGCGCGCTCACCCGCGGTCTGGACGGCAACAACGACGAGATCAAGGCCGCGGTCGCCTTCGCGCACCGCGCCTTCGCCAGCGGCTCCGGCATCCGCAGCCAGGACTACCGCTACCTCGACTGGTACGACTCCGACACCGTCAAGATCGACGAGATGTCGCGCATCGAGACCACGCTGCTCTCCGAGATGGAGCAGAAGTCCCGCGAGCTGCGCAACGAGGCCACCCAGTCCGCGATCATCAGCGGTGCGCTGATCCTGCTCGTCCTCGGTGTCTCGCTGGTCGGCGCCTTCGTTGTGGCGCGGTCCATGGTCCGCTCGCTGCGCCGGCTGCAGGACACCGCGCAGAAGGTCGCCCAGGACCGGCTGCCCGAGCTGGTCAAGCAGCTGTCCGAGTCCGACCCGCAGGACGTCGACACCTCCGTCGAGTCGGTCGGTGTGCACAGCCGGGACGAGATCGGCCGGGTGGCCGCGGCCTTCGACGACGTGCACCGCGAGGCGGTCCGCCTCGCCTCCGAGCAGGCGCTGCTGCGGGGCAACGTCAACGCGATGTTCACCAACCTCTCGCGCCGTTCGCAGGGTCTGATCCAGCGCCAGCTCTCGCTGATCTCCGAACTGGAGTCCCGCGAGGCCGACCCGGACCAGCTGTCCTCGCTCTTCAAGCTCGACCACCTCGCCACCCGCATGCGCCGTAACGGTGAGAACCTCCTGGTCCTCGCCGGTGAGGAGCCGGGCCGCCGGTGGACGCGGCCGGTGCCGCTGGTCGACGTGCTCCGTGCCGCCGCCTCCGAGGTGGAGCAGTACGAGCGCATCGAGCTCAACGCCGTTCCGCAGACCGAGGTCGCCGGCCGGGTCGTCAACGACCTCGTGCACCTCCTCGCCGAGCTGCTGGAGAACGCCACCTCGTTCTCCTCGCCGCAGACCAAGGTCAAGGTCACCGGTCACGCGCTGCCCGACGGGCGGGTGCTGGTCGAGATCCACGACACCGGTATCGGCCTGTCGCCCGAGGACCTGTCCGCGATCAACGAGCGGCTCGCCAGCCCGCCGACCGTGGACGTCTCGGTCTCGCGGCGGATGGGTCTGTTCGTGGTCGGCCGGCTGTCCCTGCGGCACGGCATCCGTATCCAGCTGCGGCCCTCCGACTCCGGCGGCACCACCGCGCTGGTCATGCTGCCGGTCGATGTCGCCCAGGGCGGCAAGAAGCCGGCGCCGAGCAACGCCAAGGGCGGCGACCACGGCGGCGGGCAGTCCAGCCGGCTCGCGGGGCTCCAGCCGCGCGGTCAGGTCGGTTCGGGCCCGGCGCCCGGCCATCGTCCCGCGCTGCCCGGCCGCGGCGGCCCCGGCGGCGGTGCGCCGAACGCCTTCGGCGCCGCGGCGCCGTCCGGCCGTACGGCCCCTCCCGGCACGGGTGCCCCCGGCGCCCCGGGACAGGGCGGCGACGCCCGCCCGGCGGCCGGCCGTCCCTCCGGCTCGCGTCCCTCGCTGCCCACCCGGGGCGGGGACAGCGGCCCGGCGCCCACCGTGGCACCGCCGACCGGCGCCCCGCGCCGCGACGAGCGTCCGCAGCTGCCCGCGCGCGGCCCCGCCGCCGAACTGCCGGGCGGCCGGCCCGCCGGCGGTCAGGGTGGCCAGGGCGGCCAGGGCGCTCAGCAGGGCGGCACGAGCTGGGGCGCGCGCCGTGAGCGCGGCGGCTCCGACGACTGGCCGCTGGCGCCGCGCGAGACGCAGGACCGGCCGCGTGGCCACGAGGAGCCGGAGACCACCGGCAGCTTCGAGCGTCCCGCGCCGAGCGGCGGCCCCGGCGACACCGCGGCGTTCGCCCGTCCCGACTTCAACGGTCCGCCGCCCGCCGCGGACGGCTCCCAGGGCGGCAACCGCCCGCGGGGCGCGCGTCCGGCCGGCCAGGGTGCGGCCAACGGCCCCGGTGACACCGGTCAGTTCGCCCTGCCGGGCGGCGGCACGGGTCAGTACGACACGGGCCAGTACCGGCGCCCGGACAGCGACACGGGGCAGTACCAGCGTCCCGACAGCGAGACGGGGACGTACCAGCGCCCGGACAGCGACACCGGCCGGTACCAGCGCCCGGAGAGCGACACCACGGGTCAGTACCAGCGCCCCGACGGCGACACCGGCCAGTACCAGCGGCCGGACGCCGGCCGTGGCGCGTACGCCGACGAGTCGCAGGGCACCGGGCAGTTCCCGGTGCAGGCGTCGCAGGACAGCGGTGCGCCGTCCGCCGATGTGCTCGGCAACGCGGACGCCGGTCCCGGTGACGGCCGTACGCCGATCTTCGACACCATCGAGTCCGACTGGTTCAACCACCCGGCGGCCGCCGCTGCCGGGGTGCCGCCCCAGGGCGCCGCCGAGCCCGAGGCACCGCGACTGCCGCGCCGCGAGGCCGCGCAGGACGGTCCGGCGCGCGGCGAGGCCCGCAACGACGCCCCGGTCAACGGTGCGCGCGGCGCGGCCCCGGCCGAGGCCTCCACCCAGTGGCGCAGCTCGCCGAACGACGAGACGTGGCGGCAGGCGGAGCAGATCCGCCAGCCCGCCGCGGGCGGTATCACCACCTCCGGCCTGCCCCGCCGGGTCCCGCGCGCCAACCTCGTCGCGGGCACCGCCCAACAGCAGCAGTCCACCCAGAGCGGCCCCCAGGTCTCGCGCGCGCCCAGCGATGTGCGCGGGCGGCTGACCAATCTCCGCCGGGGAATTCAGCAAGGCCGCGAGGCCGGGACGTCGTCCACCGGCACGCACGGCATTGTCGATCCCACTCACCAGCAGGAGCGTTAGTTGAGTCCGATGAGCCAGGCGGCGCAGAACCTGAACTGGTTGATCACGAACTTCGTGGACAACACCCCCGGGGTGTCGCACACGGTGGTGGTCTCCGCTGACGGTCTGCTGCTCGCCATGTCCGAGGGCTTCCCCCGCGACCGCGCCGACCAGTTGGCGGCGGTGGCCTCCGGCCTGACCTCGCTGACCTCCGGCGCGTCCCGCATCTTCGAGGGCGGGACCGTCAACCAGACCGTCGTGGAGATGGAGCGTGGCTTCCTCTTCATCATGTCCGTCTCCGACGGATCGTCGCTGGCCGTACTGGCGCACCCCGAGTGCGACATCGGTCTGGTCGGCTACGAAATGGCTCTGCTGGTCGACCGCGCGGGCACGGTGCTGACGCCCGATCTGCGCGCCGAACTGCAGGGCAGCCTGCTGCACTGAGCGGCGTCCGCAGCGCCGCTCCGTACCGCACCAACCATCCATGTGCCGCACCCCCCACCGGCCCAACCCGACAACCGTCAGTTGTCCCGCCCGGAGGCTCCATGACCCCGCCACCTGCCACTTCCGGCCCGTACGGCGCTTACAGCCAAGCGCCGTACGGGGGCGAAGGTGACCAGCCGCTGGTGCGCCCGTACGCCATGACCGGAGGCCGGACCCGGCCGCGCTACCAGCTCGCCATCGAGGCACTGGTCAGCACGACCGCCGACCCGGCGCAGCTTCCCGGCCTGCTGCCCGAGCACCAGCGGATCTGCCACCTGTGCCGTGAGGTGAAGTCGGTCGCCGAGGTCTCCGCGCTGCTGCACATCCCGCTGGGTGTGGCGCGGATTCTGGTCGCGGACCTGGCGGAGGCCGGGATGGTGGCCATCCACCAGCCCGGCGGCAGCGGCGAGGCCGGCGGCACGCCGGACGTGACCTTGCTCGAGAGGGTGCTCAGTGGACTTCGCAAGCTCTGACAGCGGTTCGGACGGGACGCCGGCCCGCGCCACCACCTCCGCCAAGATCGTGGTGGCGGGTGGCTTCGGCGTGGGCAAGACCACGTTCGTCGGGGCCGTATCGGAGATCAACCCGCTGCGCACCGAGGCCGTGATGACCTCCGCCTCGGCGGGTGTCGACGACCTCAGCCACGTGCAGGACAAGACCACGACGACCGTGGCGATGGACTTCGGCCGGATCACCCTGGACCAGGACCTGATCCTGTACCTCTTCGGTACGCCGGGCCAGGACCGCTTCTGGTTCATGTGGGACGACCTGGTGCGCGGCGCGATCGGCGCGGTGGTGCTGGTCGACACCCGCCGTCTCGCCGACTGCTTCCCGGCCGTCGACTACTTCGAGAACAGCGGACTGCCGTTCGTCATCGCCCTCAACGGCTTCGAGGGGTATCAGCCCCACACGCCGGACGAGGTACGTGAGGCGCTGCAGATCGGCCCGGGGACCCCGATCATCACCACGGACGCCCGGCACCGCGCCGAGGCCAAGAGCGCGCTCATCACGCTCGTGGAGCACGCCCTGATGGCGCGGCTGCAGTAGTCCCTCACCGGCCCGCTCCGCAGCCCTGAGCGGGCCGCACAGCCGTTGTCAGGGGCGGGGGCGCGCCCCCCTGCCCCGGACCGGTTTCCGGCATCCCTGAGTGGATCTGTGTCCTTCGACACGCCTGCAATTTTGCTTCATAACGTTTCGACAGTGAATCAGCGGGCTTTCGACACCCCGCGCGCATGCCCGGCTTCGCTGCGCTCACAATTCTCCTGCATTTTGGCGCGGCTCGCCCTTAACGCCCCTTTTATCTGAGGCCCTTTCGGGCCTGCTCCGGCTTTGCCCAGTGTTTGGAACGCACCGCCCTGACGTGCTGAAATTCGCTGAACTCCGGAGTAGGAACGCCCAGAAGAAACGGCACAGCAAGTCAGTGCCGGCGCCGAGAGGTTGTTGGTCGAGTGAGGCGAAGCAAGGCGAGCCCCGAGCCGCAGGAACCGCGGCGGGGCAACTTCACACCGCCGCCCAGAGGTGGCCTACCGGCTTCCGACGCGCCCGAAAATTCGGCCGCGAAGCCTCCGGTCAGTGGCGGTAAGTACTCCCCGCGCAACTGGCGCGTGGCGACCCGCCTGAACGCCATTCTGCTGATCCCCGTGCTGCTCGCCCTGGTTTTCGGCGGTCTGCGTGTGGACAGCTCGTTCGCGACCTGGCAGGAAGCACAGGACGCGGAGAACACCGCAAAGCTGGTGCGCGCCGCGCTTTCCTACAGCAATGCCCTGATTGACGAGCGGGACCGCACCGCGGCACCGCTGCTGAAGGGCAAGAAGGACGACCCGGCGGTGCTGGGCGCGCGGGACGCCACCGACGCCGCCGCCGAGAAGTTCCACCAGGCCGCCAAGGCCATGCCGGACAAGCCGGGCCTCAAGCGCCGTCTCGCCTCGTTCGAGAAGGCCGAGCCCAAGCTCCAGCAGCTGCGCCAGGCCGCCTACACCTCCAAGCTGCGCGGTGTGCAGACCGAAGAGGGCTACGTCGAGGTCCAGCACCCGCTGATGGAGTTCGCCAACGAACTCGGCCTGGGCACCGGCAACATCACCTCCTACGGCCGCACGGTCTACGCCGTCGCGCTGGCCAAGGCGGCGGAGTCGCTGGAGCGCTCGATCGGCACCCACCTCCTGGTCGACCCGGCGTCCCCGCAGGGCGGCAAGGAGCACAAGCTGCAGCTGACCGCCTTCGCGTCGTACCGCTACCTGGAGGGCATCGCCATCGGCGAGTACACCTCCGGTGGTACGCCCGAGGACGTCGAGCGCCTCAAGACGGACGCCGCGGCGCTGAAGCAGGCCGCGCAGCAGAAGGTCGTGCGGGCCAAGGAGCAGGCACAGGCCGCCGGCCGGCCGTTCCGCGCCCCGCCGTCGATCGACCAGATGTCCGCCCTGATCGCCACCGGTGCCGCACCGGAGTCGCTCGGTGGCCGCGGCATCACCTCCGATACCTACTTCGCGGCCGCGACCGGCAAGTTCGACATGTACCGGTCCATCGAGAAGGACCTGGCGGACAAGGCCGTGAACGAGGCGGCGGCCATCTCCGACGACGCCCGGCAGTCGACCTTCATCGACTCCGGTATCGCGGTGGCCGCACTGATCATCGCGTTCGTCGTGGCCGGCATGATGGCCCGCCGGATGAGCCGCAACATGCGCCAGCTGCGCAACGCCGCCTTCGGCATCGCCGAGCAGCGGCTGCCGATGCTGGTCGACCAGCTCTCGCGGACGGACCCGGGCCGGGTCGACACCCGTGTCCAGCCCATCCCGATCTCCACCACCGACGAGATCGGCGAGGTCGCCCGCGCCTTCGACCAGGTGCACCGCGAGGCCGTCCGGCTCGCCGCCGAGCAGGCGCTGCTGCGGGGCAACGTCAACGCGATCTTCACCAACCTCTCCAGCCGTAACCAGGGCCTGATCGAGCGCCAGTTGGAGCTGATCACCGACCTGGAGAACAACGAGGCGGACCCGGACCAGCTGGAGAGCCTCTTCCGGCTCGACCACCTCGCCACGCGTATGCGGCGCAACGGGGAGAACCTCCTCATCCTCGCGGGCGAGGAGCCCGGCCGCCGCTGGAACCAGCCGGTGCCGCTGGTCGACGTCCTCCGGGCGGCGATCAGTGAGGTCGAGTCCTACGAGCGAATAGACCTCACCGGCGTCCCCGAGAGCGAGATCCACGGCACCGCCGTGACCGACCTCGTGCACCTGCTCTCCGAGCTGCTGGAGAACGCCACCACGTTCTCCTCCCCGCAGACCAAGGTGCGGGTGGCCGCCACCCGGCTCCCCGACGGCCGGGTCATGATCGAGATCCACGACAAGGGCATCGGGCTCACCCCCGAGGACTTCGCGGACATCAACCACAAGCTGGCGAACCCGCCGAGCGTGGACGCCGCGATCTCCCAGCGCATGGGCCTGTTCGTGGTCGGCCGGCTGGCCGACCGGCACGGAATCCGGGTGCAGCTGCGCCCCTCCGGCGAGCAGGCGGGCACCACGTCGCTGGTCATGCTTCCCGAGGCGATCACCCACGGTGGTGGTGGCGGCGACGAGCAGTTCGACGACGACTTCACGGTGTCGCGGATCGTCCCGGAGCACCAGCACGCCGCCGCGGAGGGCCACCAGCGCACCGCCGCCGAGCTGGGCTTCGACGACAGCCGCTACGGCCGTCCGGACTCCGGTGACCTGGACATGGTGGGCCGCTCGCTGGTCCGCGAGGAGCGCCGCGCCGCCCTGGAAGCCCAGGCGACCGGTGAGCAGGACCCCGGCTACCAGCACGACGAGCGTCCGCTCTTCCGTGACGAGGCACCCTCCGGCGGCGCCTACCAGGACTACCCTGGCCAGGCATATGCGGAAGCCGATCAACCGCTCTACGACGACCGGTCGCACGGCAACCGGGTGTTCGGCGAGACGGGCTTCGCGGAGACCACCGGCCAGCAGCCGTACGTCTCCCCCGAGACGGCACAACCGGACGCATGGGCCGAACGCCCGGCATTCGAGGGCTACTTCGGGACCGAAGCGGAATCTGACCGGAATACAACTGCCGCTCCCGCCGGCGCCCCCGAGCGCGTACCATTCGAGCGTCCGGGCCCCACACCGAGCGACGCCCAAGCGCTGACGGACGCCGGCCTTCCGCGCCGCGGAGGCCGCGACCAGCAAGCACCGCAGGTGCAGGAGCAGCGGAGCGCGCCGGAGACCGGCCAGGACGGCTCCGACTGGCGCAGCTCCAACGACCAGCGGTGGGAGCGGGCGGAGCAGCTGCGCGAGCCGAAGGCGGGCGGAGTCACCTCTTCCGGCCTCCCCCGGCGGGTGCCCAAGGCCAACCTGGTCGAAGGTGCCGCGGAGCAGACGCCGCAGGGCGGCCCCCAGGTCTCCCGCGCCCCGGAGGATGTCCGCGGCAGGCTGAGCAACCTGCGCCGCGGCGTCCAGCAGGGACGCAACGTCGGCACGGACCCCAACGGGGTCCCCCAGAATGACCAACAGGGCTTCGGCCCCGGCAGCACCTACGATCAGGAGCGTTAGTGTGAGCCCGATGAGCCAGGCGGCGCAGAATCTGAACTGGTTGATCACCAACTTCGTGGACAACACCCCTGGGGTGTCCCACACGGTCGTGGTCTCCGCGGACGGTCTCCTCCTCGCCATGTCCGAGGGTTTCCCTCGTGACAGAGCCGATCAGTTGGCGGCGGTGGCCTCCGGCCTGACGTCGCTGACCTCCGGCGCGTCCCGCATCTTCGAGGGCGGGAGCGTCAACCAGACCGTGGTGGAGATGGAGCGTGGTTTCCTCTTCATCATGTCCGTCTCCGACGGATCGTCACTGGCCGTACTGGCGCACCCCGAGTGCGACATCGGCCTGGTCGGCTACGAGATGGCCCTGCTGGTCGACCGCGCGGGCACGGTTCTGACACCGGATCTGCGCGCCGAACTGCAGGGAAGTCTTCTCAACTAAAAGACAGGCAGTGCGTTTCCCGCCACCGCGCCATAGGGTTCGGTGGCGCGACCGGCGTCAGACAGGCAAGTTGGAGGAGGAGACGTGGCAACGCCCCCGAGCGGATACCCGTATGGTTCCGGACAGGAGTCCGGGCCTGTGGGCGAGACCCATAACAACCGCTTCAACTTCCCGTCTGCGCCGAGCCGCCGGCCGCAGCGCCCCCCGCAGCAGTCCCGGCCGTACGACTCACAGCCGTACGAGCCGTCGGTGTACGACCAGCCCCAGGCACCGCGCATCCAGCCGGTGCAGCCGCAGCGGCGCGCGCCCGAGCCCGCCTCCACCGGCGCGAACAACCCGCTGGTGCGCCCGTACGCCATGACCGGAGGCCGGACCCGGCCGCGCTACCAGCTCGCCATCGAGGCACTGGTCAGCACGACCGCCGACCCCTCCAAGCTGCAGGGCCAGCTGCCGGAGCACCAGCGCATCTGCCACCTCTGCCGTGAGATCAAGTCAGTAGCCGAGATCTCCGCGCTTCTCTCCATCCCCCTCGGCGTCGCCCGAATCCTCGTCGCCGACCTGGCAGAGGCCGGACTCGTCGCCATCCATCAGCCCGGCGGGGACGAGACCGCCGGCGGACAGCCAGATGTGACACTGCTCGAAAGGGTGCTCAGTGGACTTCGCAAGCTCTAGCGGTGCAGCCCGCTCCACCACCTCCGCGAAGATCGTGGTGGCGGGCGGCTTCGGCGTGGGCAAGACCACGTTCGTCGGGGCCGTCTCAGAGATCAACCCGCTGCGCACCGAAGCCGTGATGACCTCCGCCTCGGCGGGCATCGACGACCTCACCCACGCGCCGGACAAGACGACCACGACCGTGGCGATGGACTTCGGCCGGATCACCCTGGACCAGGACCTGATCCTGTACCTCTTCGGTACGCCGGGCCAGGACCGCTTCTGGTTCATGTGGGACGACCTGGTGCGCGGCGCGATCGGCGCGGTGGTGCTGGTCGACACCCGCCGTCTCGCCGACTGCTTCCCCGCGGTCGACTACTTCGAGAACAGCGGACTGCCGTTCGTCATCGCCCTCAACGGCTTCGACGGACACCAGCCCTACACGCCCGACGAGGTGCGTGAGGCGCTGCAGATCGGCCCGGACGCGCCGATCATCACCACCGATGCGCGGCATCGCAGCGAGGCCAAGAGCGCGCTCATCACGCTCGTGGAGCACGCCCTGATGGCGCGGCTGCGCTAGCGGTACGCGCCGGGCTCCCCGTGCCCGCACGCGCGCGACGACGAAAGGCCCCCACACCGGTCCGGTGCGGGGGCCTTCGTCGTGCCGTGGGCCCGTACGCGGCGGCGTACGGGCCCCGTGCGGTGTCCCGGCGTCAGCGGCGCTCGGGGCACTGCTTCCAGGCGAAGTGGTACAGGGTGTTGATGTTGCCGTCGGTGGAGTCCATGGCCATGTAGCTGGTGGACTTGGGGTCCGCCCCCTTGGCGTCCACCCTCATCTCGGTGTTGATGTTGAAGTACCGCTCCTCGCCGCAGGGTGCGTACACCAGCGCGTCGAGGTCGGTCTCGTCCGCGGTCTGCCAGTTGGCGTCGTACGGGCCGGTGAAGCTGTGGCTCTTACGGGCCGTCGGCTGCTGGCCCTGGAAGTAGTAGCCGGCCGTCTCCAGCCCCTTGGCGCCCCGGGCCAGGGAGGCGTAGCCCCGGTAGTCGGCGCGGGCGATCGCGTAGGTGAAGCCCTGCGGGACGTGGACGTTCAGCGCGATCTGGCAGTTCTTGCGGGAGTCGGTGGGCTTGCTGCCGTTGCCCGCCTGGGCGAGGTACTCGCTGTAGGTGACGGTGAAGGCGGTGTTGTCGGGGGCGATGGCGATGGCGGCGCTGCCGGGTCTGCATCCCGAACCGTTGACCGTGGCGACGGTAATGGTGATCTTGCCGCTCGGCGGGTCGTCGCCGAACCGGGCGGTGGGGGTGGGGGATGCCGATCCGGCGAGGAGCAACGATGCCACGGCGGCACCAGCACTGAGCGTGCTGAGCATGGGCTTTCCTTCCGGTCGTCCTAGGCCCGCGGCGCGGGAACACCAGGAGAAGAAATGACGAGCGCATGCCAGCATGGGGATGCCGCCTTGAACAGCTCTGCTCCCCAGGATTGGGGCGAACCTACGCCTTGATCCGGACGCGACCTACCAAACCGGAACACCGCGTCCGGAAACGGGTTGCCGTGGGCTGGGCGTCGTGCGCCTGCGGGGCGTGGGTGGTGGGTCGGAGGGGACGCCCGGTAAGCCGTCCTCGGCGCGGGCGATGCTGGTCCCAGAGGTTCTTCGCCCCGTTGTTCGCTCCGGGTCCTGCGGGCGGCTCACCGGGCATCCCCTCCGACCGCCGTTCGTACGCGGCTGACCCGCCGTACCGATCCCGGTTACGGCACACCCGTACGGCATCCCCTTGGCAGGCAGCTGGTTCGGCCCACCCCAGGATTGGGCGCGGGCAGGTGTGGGGGCTGTGACTCGCGGTGTCACCGTCCGGCGGTCGGCAACGGGGGACGGTCGGAGGGGATGTACCGGGACCCGCCCGCAGGACCGGAGCGAACGCCGGGGTACTCAATCGCTCGTAGCCGCGTCGCCCGCGCCGAGGACGGGTGCCGGTGCGTCCCCTCCGACCCCCGCGGCAACCACAAG
The DNA here is from genome assembly GCF_053597915.1 of Streptomyces sp. NPDC001219. NCBI lineage: Bacteria > Bacillati > Actinomycetota > Actinomycetes > Kitasatosporales > Streptomycetaceae > Streptomyces > Streptomyces sp. NPDC001219. The sequence goes on from NZ_JBSFJF010000036.1 coordinate 40,892, forward strand.
CCCCGTACGGCACCAGCCCCGCAGGGCCCGCACCAACACCCCACCCGGCGACCAGATCGCGCCCCAAAGGGGCGCGGGGAACTGCGCGCCCAGCCCCAACCGCACCCGCAGACAAACGAAACGACGAGGGACCCCCGCAACCGCGGGAGCCCCTCGTCGAATACGCCACGCGTCAACGCGTCAACGCTGCCAGCTGGTAGCCCCATGGAACCCACCCTGCCGCTCCAGCCGCCGCCAGCGCGCGGCCGTGGCGCGCGGGTGGGCGGGGGCCGCCGCCGGCCGGTGGGCGGCGCGGGCGAGCAGGACGGCGGTCAGGGCGGCCAGCTCTTCCTCGCTGGCCTGGCCCTTCTCCACGCGGATGGAGTCGGTGCGGTGGGCAGAGTTCACGGTGTCTTCTCCGTCGTCGCGATGGGCGTCGTGCCGGGTGCGGGTGCGGGTGTGGTTACTGGGGCGGGTTGCCGTGCTTACGGGCCGGCAGGTCCGCATGCTTGGTGCGCAGCATCTCCAGGGCGCGGATGAGCACCTGGCGGGTCTCGGCGGGGTCGATGACGTCGTCGACCAGGCCGCGCTCGGCCGCGTAGTAGGGGTGCATCAGCTCGGACTTGTACTCCTTGACCATGCGCACCCGCATGGCCTCGGAGTCGTCCGCCTCGGCGATCTGCTTGCGGAAGATGACGTTGGCGGCGCCCTCGGCGCCCATGACCGCGATCTCGTTCGTCGGCCAGGCGTAGGTCAGGTCGGCGCCGATGGACTGCGAGTCCATGACGATGTAGGCACCGCCGTACGCCTTGCGCAGGACCAGGGAGATCCGCGGGACGGTGGCGTTGCAGTAGGCGTACAGCAGCTTGGCGCCGTGCCGGATGATGCCGCCGTGCTCCTGGTCGACGCCGGGCAGGAAGCCGGGGACGTCGAGCAGGGTGACGATCGGGATGTTGAAGGCGTCGCACATCTGGACGAAGCGGGCCGACTTCTCGGACGCCTCGATGTCCAGGACCCCGGCCAGCGACTGCGGCTGGTTGGCGATGATGCCCACCACGCGGCCGTCGAGCCGGGACAGCGCGCAGATGATGTTGGTCGCCCAGCGCTCGTGGACCTCCAGGAACTCGCCGTCGTCGACGAGCTCCTCGATGACCTTGCGCATGTCGTACGGGCGGTTGCCGTCGGCGGGGACCAGGTCCAGCAGCGCGTCGCCGGAGCGGTCGGCGGGGTCCTCGCAGGGGACCGTCGGCGGGTTCTCCCGGTTGTTGGCCGGCAGCAGGGAGAGGAGGTAGCGGACCTCCTCCAGGCAGGTGGCCTCGTCGTCGTAGGCGAAGTGGCACACACCGGAGGTCTCGGCGTGCACGTCGGCGCCGCCCAGGCCGTTCTGGGTGATCTCCTCGCCGGTGACCGCGCGCACCACGTCGGGGCCGGTGATGAACATCTGCGAGGTCTCGCGGACCATGAAGACGAAGTCGGTCAGTGCCGGGGAGTAGGCGGCGCCGCCCGCGCAGGGGCCGAGCATGACCGAGATCTGCGGGATGACACCCGAGGCCTTGGTGTTGCGCTGGAAGATGCCGCCGTAGCCGGCGAGCGCGGAGACGCCCTCCTGGATACGGGCGCCGGCGCCGTCGTTGAGCGACACCAGCGGCGCACCGGCCTGGATGGCCATGTCCATGATCTTGTGGATCTTGGTGGCGTGGGCCTCGCCCAGCGCACCGCCGAAGATCCGGAAGTCGTGCGCGTAGGTGAACACGGTCCGGCCGTGCACGGTGCCCCAGCCGGTGATCACGCCGTCGGTGTAGGGCTTCTTGGCCTCCAGGCCGAAGCCCGTCGCCCGGTGCCGCCGGAGCGGCTCGACCTCGTTGAACGAACCCTCGTCGAGCAGCAGCTCGATCCGCTCGCGGGCGGTCAGCTTGCCCTTGGCGCGCTGCGCTTCGGTGGCACGCTCGCTGGGGCCCCGCCGGACCTGCTCGCGGATGGCGTGCAACTCGGCGACGCGCCCGCGGGCGTCGTTGGCGCCGGCGGGCAGATCTTCGACAGTGGTCATGCCTCGACGGTACGTGGGCGGGGCGCCGCGCACCGATGTCGGTTTCGTACAACGTCGCATGCGATTTGGTGGGCAGGCAGTACAGAACCGTGCTGTACGTGCCCCGCGTCCCGGCGTCCGTTCGGGTGGCGGGGCCTTCCGGCGTCTGTATGGGCTCGACAAAGAGCGGCCGAGCGTTGTTGTGGTGACCGGTTGGTCGGGCGGGTCGGGTTCCGGATCAGCGCAGCCGCACCGTGCAGGTGTGGGTGGCGCAGCCGGTACCGGGGGTCAGGCGCAGTCTCAGGGCCCGCCCGGTGGCCAGCACCTCGATCGCCGGGTCGTGGGCGAGCACCGCGCCCACCGGCCGCGACCAGGTGATCTCCAGCGTCTCACCGGTGCGCTCGGGGGCGGCGAGGCACAGCTTCGCGGTGTGCCCGCGGCCCGCCGTCCGCCCCCGGCGCCGCTCCCGGACCAGCACGCTCGCCGGGCCGTCGGCGGTGAGCGGCCCGGCGGCGCCCGCCCGCCAGAAGTTGGCGGCCGTTACGCCGAGCGGGTCGACGGCGATCGCCTGCGCGCCCGCGTCGTTGGCGAGCACGGTCAGCCAGTGCCGGTCGGCGGCGCGGGCGGCGAGGGTGCGCGGGGTGGCGCCCGGCATGAGGAGGTAGGCGTAGCCGGCGTCGGTGGGGTCGGTGCCGTGGTCGTGCCAGAGGGTGAGGTAGCGGCGGGTGAACGGCTGCGGGGAGGAGCCGCTGTTGATGTCGTGCCAGGAGCCGGTGCGGGCCTCGCGCAGCGCGGTGAGGGGGGCGCCGCCGGGGAAGACGTAGCCGCCGTGTCCGGCGAGGTGGGCCCAGTGGGCGCGGCGGAAGGCGGTGGTCGCGCCGAGGGTGCCGGGCTGCGGTACGCCGTCGACGGTGAGCAGGGCGGTGCCGGACTCGCCCAGGCAGCGGTTGTCGACGACGGTCTCGGCGGGCACCCCGTCGCGGGCGGTGATGCCGGCGCCCAGGCAGACCACGCAGTCCGCGAGCGCGAACCAGGACTTCCGGGCGGTGAGGGTCGAGCCCAGACCGCGCAGGTGCTGGCCGATGGCGGCGAAGGTGCCGTCGGTGGTGCCGCCGACCCAGCGGACGGCGGGCTTGGGCTCGCCCCAGCCGCCGCCCTCGTTGTCGGCCAGCCGCTTGGTGGAGACGGTCGTGCCGGGCAGCCGGTAGGGGTCGACGGTGGGCCAGAAGGCGTCGGTGTACTGGTCGCCGCCGAAGTCCGCGCCCCACCAGGAGAGCATGCCGGCGCCGGTGTGCCAGCCGCGCGGGTTCTCGCCGTTGCCGTTCTCGTAGTACGCGATGCGGTCGGAGGCCATGGCCAGGCCGGCGGCCCAGCCGGGGCGGCGGTGCACGGCGCGGTCCATGGCGGGGAACAGCCGGTGGCCGACGGGTTCGGGGGCGGTGGGCGCCGCGCTCTCGGCGATCGCGGCGAGCCGGGCGAGGTCGGCGACCGCGTACTGCCGGTCGGTGAGGACGGGCAGCGTACGGTCGCGGGCGATCCAGCCCTTGATCATGGCGTGCCAGCGGTCCCGCTCGGCCCCGCTCGCGCTCCGGGCGAGCAGCGCGACCGCGGCGATCAGGGCGTGGCCGTGGTAGTGGTCGCTGCGCAGGACGTGCCGCTCGTCGCTGCGGAGGTAGCCGCGGCTGACGGCGCGGCCGTTGACGCTGTCCATCATCAGGCCGTTGTGGAGCAGCGGGGCGTAGGCCCGCTCGACGCTGTCGTGGATGATCTGCCGGGCCGGGTCGGTGATCTGCCAGGACGAGCCGGCGAGCAGGGAGAACAGCCGGCCGAGGCCGTCCAGCAGGACATAGCCGTAGGTGCCGGAGTAGGCGACCCAGGTGTGCTGGATGAAGGAACCGTCGGCGTAGAGCCCGTCGCCCTCGGTGACGTACGGGAAGACCGGGGAGAGGGCGTCGCGGGCCAGTGCGATCTTGTCGGGGGCGCGGCCGAGGACGCCGCGCAGGGCGACCACCCGGCACAGGTCGACGCGGTTGGCGCCGGTGCTGGTCCCGGCGTAGTCGCCGAGCATGCTGTCGGGCACGAAGTGGTCGACGGCGGCCAGACAGCGCTCGCGCAGCGCGTCGCCGAGGCCCCCGGGCAGCCGTTCGTCGAGGAGCGCGACGGTGTCGAGGAGGAGGCGGGGGCTGCCGATCTGCCACTCCCACCAGTTTCCGTAGCGGGTGGTGGCGGGGTGGTAGACGGTGGCGTCGAGGTGGCCGAGGCCGGTGACCAGGGCCTCGGCGAGGGCGGGGTCGCCGGTGCGGCCGGTGCCGGGCTGGGCGTAGGCCTGGGCCATGGTCTGCAGCCGGCCGTAGCTGCGGGTGATGCCGGACGGCGGGTCGTAGCGGCAGTCGGGCCAGAGCGAGCCGGCGGCCGGGCGCATGCCCGCCTGGAAGGTGGTCGCGAGGGCGCCGGTCTCCTGGAGGGCGGTGGCGTAGGGCGGGGCGGTGGGGTCGAAGCCGGTCCCCAGGGTGAGCTCGCACCAGCGGCGGCGGAGGGCGGTGAACTCGTCGGCCGCCGCGGCCGGTCCGGGGGTGGCGTACGCGGGGCCCACGGTGAGGGCGAGCGCGCCCGCGGTGGAGGCGGCGAGAAATCCTCTGCGTGACCAGGCGGGCGGGCCGGGAACTGGTGGCACGGTCGGTCCTCTCCAGGCGTCAACTGGGGGGTGGCGCTGTGCACTTGGGATTTCCCGATGGTCTAGCACGGGCCGTCACCACGCGGCAATGACCGGGCCGGAGGCGCCCGCACCACCCGTCCGGCGGAGGCCCGGCGGGCCCGGCCGGACGCAAGAGGTTGAATGTTGAACCAGATCCGGGTTACGGTGCATGTCGTTGAAGCTTAAACAACCTTTGCGCACGCCCTGTGCGCCGTCCCCGAGGAGGAGCCATGGCTCTGTTCCACCGCAAGCGCACCGCCGACACCGCCACCCCCGCCGCCGCAGCAGCCGCCCTCCCCGCGGACCCCGCGCTCGCGGCGCTGACCGGCGACTACACCATCGACCCGGCGCACAGCAGCATCGGCTTCACCGTCCGGCACGCCATGGTCACCAACGTCCGCGGCGCCTTCGCCGGCCACGAGGGCACCCTGCACCTCGACGGCGCCGAGCCGTCCCGCTCGACCGCCTCCCTGGACGTCACGATCGCGAGCATCGACACCGGGATCGCGGACCGCGACGCGCATCTGCGCGGCGCCGACTTCTTCGACGCCGAGTCCTTCCCGCTGATGACCTTCCGCAGCACCGCCGCCGAGCGCGTGCGCGGCGACCGCTACCGCATCACCGGCGACCTCACCCTCCGGGACGTCACCCGGCCGCTCACCATCGACCTGGAGTTCCACGGCGCGGCCACCGACGTCTACGGCGCCGAGCGGGTCGGCTTCGAGGGCAGCGCCGAGATCCTGCGCTCCGACTGGGGCCTGACCTGGAACGCCGCGCTGGAGACCGGCGGCGTCATGGTCAGCGACAAGGTCAAGCTCACCTTCGACATCTCGGCCGTCAAGGCCGCCCCGCAGGCCTGATCCCCTCCCCCCCCACACACCACGGCCCCGCGCCGGCCTCTCCCCCGAGGGCCGTGCGGGGCTGCGGCCGTCACCCGGCCAGGCCGCTCACTCCTGCGGCTCGACCCCGGCGCGCAGCAGCCCGTAGGCGTAGGCGTCGTACAGCGCCTGCCAGGACGCGGCGATGACGTTCTCCGCGACGCCGACCGTGGACCACTCGCCGCGGCCGTCGCTGGTGGAGACCAGGACCCGGGTGATCGAGCCGGTGCCCAGGGTGCCCTCCAGGATGCGGACCTTGTAGTCCACCAGCTCCATACGGGCCAGCTGCGGATAGATCCGTTCCAGGCCCACCTTCAGCGCCCGGTCCAGCGCATTGACCGGGCCGTTGCCCTCGGCGGTGGCAACGATCCGCTCGCCCTTGGCCCACAGCTTCACGGTCGCCTCGTTGGCATGCGTACCGTCCGGGCGGTCCTCGACGATCGCGCGCCAGGACTCGACGGTGAAGTAGCGCACCGGCCGGCCCTGGACCTCCTCGTGCAGCAGCAGTTCGAAGGAGGCGTCGGCGGCCTCGTAGGTGTAGCCCGCCAGCTCCCGCTCCTTGACCCGCTCGACGACCCGGCCGACCAGTTCGCGGTCGCCGCTCAGGTCGAAGCCCAGCTCCTTGCCCTTGAGCTCGATGGACGCCCGGCCGGCCATGTCGGAGACCAGCATCCGCATGGTGTTGCCGACCAGCGCCGGATCGATGTGCTGGTAGAGGTCCGGGTCGACCTTGATGGCGGAGGCGTGCAGTCCGGCCTTGTGCGCGAAGGCGGAGACCCCGACGTAGGGCTGGTGGGTGGAGGGGGTGAGGTTGACGACCTCGGCGATGGCGTGCGAGATCCGGGTGGTCTCGGCGAGCTTGCCCTCGGGCAGCACCCGGCGTCCGTACTTCAGCTCCAGCGCGGCGACGACCGGGAAGAGGTTGGAGTTGCCGACCCGCTCGCCGTAGCCGTTGGCGGTGCACTGGACGTGGGTGGCGCCCGCGTCCACCGCGGCCAGGGTGTTGGCGACGGCGCAGCCGGTGTCGTCCTGGGCGTGGATGCCCAGCCGGGCGCCGGTGTCCGCGAGGACGGTCCGTACGACGGCGGTGATCTGGGCCGGGAGCATCCCGCCGTTGGTGTCGCAGAGCACCACGACATCGGCGCCGGCCTCGCTCGCGGTCCGGACGACCTGCTTGGCGTAGACCGCGTCCAGGGCGTAGCCGTCGAAGAAGTGCTCACAGTCGAGGAAGACCCGGCGGCCCTGCTCACGCAGGTAGGCGACGGTGTCCCGCACCATCGCGAGGTTCTCCTCGGGTGTGGTGCGCAGCGCCAGTTCCACATGTCCGGCATGGGACTTGGCGACCAGCGTGACGACCGGGGCCCCGGACTCCAGCAGCGCGGCGACCTGCGGATCGTCCTCGACGCGGACACCGGCCTTGCGGGTGGCGCCGAACGCGACCAGCTGGGCGTGCCGGAAGTCGATCTCCTCGCGGGCCCGCTGGAAGAACTCGGTGTCCCGCGGGTTGGCGCCGGGCCAGCCGCCCTCGATGAAGCCCACCCCGAAGTCCTCGAGGTGCCGGGCGATCGTCAGCTTGTCGGCGACCGTGAGGTTGATGCCCTCGCGCTGGGCGCCGTCGCGGAGCGTGGTGTCGAAGACGTGGAAGTCGTCGGGCACCGCGTCGGCGGGCCGGTGGGACGGGTGGGAGGGTGCGTCCGTCATGCGGGTCTGGCTCCTGTCGGGATCTCGGTCTACCGGAATGACCGGTTCCACCGTCCCTCCATGGTCCCTCGCGCTCCGCCTCCGGTGAGTGTGGGCCGGAAACGAAAAAACCCCTCGCGGGTGCGAGAGGTCTGCGCGCGGGTCGGGGACGAGGGTGGCCGCGCCGTACTCGGTTCGTACGGGGCGGTCACTGCGGACCGGCGCGCCTGCTGCCAATAATCATGGCGAACGAGAGCACGGTCCGCAGTCTGCCACACGCCCGGGGCCGGACACGCGGCAGTCTCACTATGCGGCCGGACCGTCCACCGCCGCCCAGCGCCGGAGCGCGGCGGTGGCCCGTGCACGGTCCCGGGGCGCCAGCCTCCCGATGCTCACGACGTGGCTGGTGTGCGGGGCCAGGTAGACGTGCGCGTCCCGGCTGCCCCTGCCCGTACGGAAGGGCTCGGCCCGGGTGGGGTCCATCTCGCCGTACACGAACAGCAGCTCGCTGCCGTGGTGGCGTACCCAGCGGTCGATGTCGGGCATGGCGTCCGGCTGGAAACGCAGCGGAATGCCGCGCGGCACATAGGTGCGCATCTCCTGGATGCCGGGGTGGCGCAGCATCCCGGCGAGCTGCGGGGCGGCGAGCGACACATAGCCGAGCTGTGTGCCCAACTGGTAGAAGGACGCGGTGGCGGGGGACAGGTGGCGATCGCTGAAGGCCGGGAGCATGGTCTTGTCTGCGAACCAGGTGAACAGCGCCTCGCCGGGGGCGGAGGGCCCGGGGATCGCGCCGCAGTCGTCCGCCTTGTCCTTCTGCTTCCAGAAGGACATCGGCAGCTGCAGCGCGGTGAGCTCCAGGGCGCGGTCGGTGCTGCCGATGGTGTGGAACGTCTCGCCCTGCCCCGCGGCCCAGCGCGCCAGGCGGCCCGCCATCTCCGCTCGCCGGGTCCCGAGCACCGCGCGCTGCACCGCTGTGAGCGCGTTCCGGCAGGCGGGCGAGCCGACCCGCTGGAGGAAGCGGTCCTCGGCGGTGTCGTCCCGGTCGTCGGTGTTGTTGGGTGCCGAGTACGCGACGGAGCCGGCCACATCGTGCGGGTAGAAGCGCCGGTGGTAGACGGTGGCCATCCCGCCCTTGCTGGTGCCGGTGGAGATCCAGGCGGCGCGGTAGAGCGTCTTGAGGGCCCGGATCAGCCGGTGGTGATCGCTCGCCGCCTGCCAGATGTCGAGTTTCGACCAGTCGGTGGGGTGCGGGCGGGAGGTGCCGAAGTACCGCTGCTCGACGCTGAGCTGGTTGCCGTCCAGGATGTCGGTCGGCTCGGCACGGAACGCGGGTTCCTGGTAGTTGAGGTCGTAGCCGCCCGTGTAGAGCACCATCGGCCGGGCGGTGGACCGGTGGAGCAGCGACAGCCGCTGCTCGAAGCTTCCCCCGCCGGGGTGCCGGTGGTCGACGGGCTGGCGGTAGACCAGCGCGAAGGAGCGGTAGCCGGCCGGGGCGGGGTGGTTCTCCTTGACCACCCGCATCCCGGGTACGGCCGCGATCCTGGCCCGGATGTCGTCGGCGGCCGGGCGGGACGTGGCCGGCGGCGCCGTGGCCGGGTGCGCCCCGCCGGTCCGGGCCGTCGCCGTGGACGGGGCCGCGACGGCCGAGGCCAGCAGGCCGGTCAGCAGCAGCGGCAGGCATAAGTGTCTCTTGATCTTCATGCCGTTCAGCCAACCAGCCGGCCCCCCGCGCGCCTACCCCGGAACCGGCCCTGCCGCGGGCGGGGAAGGCCGGTTCCGGCCGGGACGGACGCCCCGCGGCCGGCGACGGACTCCCCCGCCCGCGCCCGGCCGGCTCCCGGACCGTCTCAGGATGCGAGCACGCGTGCCTCGCTGCCCTCGCCGGTGTCCTGCTTGCCGACCCGGTGCAGGTCGATGGAGCGGGTCTCGCGCATCGTGAGGTAGACGATCAGCGAGACCGCGGCGCAGCCGGCGACGTACCAGTAGTAGCCGGACTCGATACCGCCGTCCTTGAACCACAGGGCGACGTACTCCGCGGTGCCGCCGAACAGCGCGTTGGCGATGGCGTACGGCAGGGCCACGCCCAGCGCGCGGATGCCGGTCGGGAACAGCTCGGCCTTCACACAGGCGTTGATCGAGGTGTAGCCGGTGACGACGACCAGGGCGAGCAGCGAGAGGCCGAGGGCCGGCCAGAAGCTGCCGGCGTGCCTGAGCATCGTCATGATCGGCACGGTCAGGAGCGTGGAGCCGACCGCGAAGGTGATCAGCAGCGGGCGGCGGCCGATCCGGTCGGAGAGCTTTCCGGCGAGCGGCTGGATGCACATGAAGATGAACAGCGCGCAGAAGCTGACCAGGGAGGCGGTCGGCTTGGGCAGTCCGGCGCTGCCCGAGAGGTACTTGGTGAGGTAGGTCGTGTAGGTGTAGTACGCGACCGTGCCGCCCATGGTGAGCGCGATGACCAGGAACGCCTCGCGCTTGTGGGCCAGCAGCGCCTTGAGGGTGCCGCGCGCCGGGTCGGCGTTGGCGCTGTCGTCCGCGGCGTACACCTCGGTCTCCAGCATGTTGCGGCGCAGATAGAAGACGATCGCGGCGCCCAGCGCACCGATGATGAACGGAATCCGCCAGGCCCAGTTGTGCAGGGCGTCCTCGGACAGGGTGCGCTGCAGCACGATCTGGAGGCCCAGGCCGAGCAGCTGCCCGGCGGTCATGGACACGTACTGGAAGCTGGAGGCGAAACCGCGTTGGCCGGGCGCGGAGGCCTCGGTGAGGTAGGTGGCGCTGGCCGCGTACTCCCCGCCGACCGACAGGCCCTGGAGCATCCGCGCGACGAGCAGGACGGCGACTCCGCCGTAGCCCGCGACCCCGTAGGTGGGGGCGACGGCGATCAGGACCGCCGAGGCGGACATCAGCGTGACGGTCAGCGTGAGCGCCGCCTTCCGGCCCTTGCGGTCCCCGACCCGGCCGAGCAGCCAGCCGCCCACCGGGCGCATGAAGAAGCCCACGGCGAAGATCCCCATGGTGTTCATGAGGTTCGCGGTGTCATTTCCCTTCGGGAAGAAGGAATCCGCGAAGTACACCGCGAAGCTTGCGTAGACGAACCAGTCGAACCACTCGACCATATTGCCCGCCGAGCCGACCCAGATCTTTTTCCATTGCTCTCGTCCCATAGCCGGTTACGGTCGTCGACCCGGGAGCCGTCGGCAAGAGCGCGGTCGGCAACGATCGCAGCTACTTACGTACGTTGCGGTCACGACGGGGCCGGGAGCCCGGCCGGTCTGCCGGGTGAACCACCGAGCCGGAGGGAAACGAAAACACATGTCCGAGACGCCACCGCAGCCGCCACACGGCGGGCCGCGGCCCGTTCCCGCATCCGCCGAGGAGGCGCTGGAGATCGGGCGCGGTCATTTCCCGGACGTCTGGCCGGGCGGAGAGGAACCCACGCTGCGGGTTCATGAATTCGACCTCGGCTACCTGGTGTACCCCGTATTCCCGCCGCGGCCTCCCGGGGCCTATCCGCGCGATCCGGGAGGCTCACATATCGTCGTCGCCAAGGCGGACGGCGGGATCAGCGCGCTGCCCAACTGCCCGCCGGAGCAGGCGGCCGGGCTGTACCGCCGCCATTTCCACCGGGAGGCATGAGCACGGGACTCCCGCTCCGGCGAGGTCAGTTCGGCCGGACGGACAGCGTCTCGTCCAGGAACTCCCGTACGTGGCCGCGCACTTCCTCCCGGTCCGTGCCGGGGAGGCCGACGACGAGCTGGGAACCGAAGCCGTCGAGGAGGGCGCGGGTGCGGGTGGCGAGGCGTTCGGCGTCGACGGGGCGGAACTCGCCCTTCGAGACGCCCTCGACGAGCAGCGCCACCAGGTCGCGGTGCCAGGCCAGTTCGAGTTCCAGCTGGCGTTCGCGGGTCTCGTCGTCGGCGTTCTGGGAGCGGTTCCACACCTCCAGCCACAGGGTCCAGCGCGGGTCGCGGTGGCCTTCGGGGAGATAGAGGTCGACCAGTGCGTCGAGCCGTTCGCGGGCCGGGACGCGGCGGGAGAGGGCGGCCCGGCGCTCGGCGCCGAGCTGCTCCTCGCTCCACTGGAGGGTCTGCAGCAGCAGCTCGTCCTTCGTACCGAAGTAGTAGAGGATGTGGCCGCTGCTCATGCCGACCTCGCGGCCCAGTCCGGCCATGGTCAGCCGGTCCAGGCCCTCCGCGGCGATGGTGGCCATCGCCGCGGCCAGGACCTGCTCGCGGGGCTGGGTGAGCCGGCGCCGGGGACGGCGCGCGGGACCGGGCACGGGGACCTCCGGGTCGGCTGGGGCGGGTCTGCGGATCAGACCGCCGGCTGCTGCTGGGTGATGCAGTGGATACCGCCACCCGCTGCGAAGATCGTACGGGCGTCGACGAGGGTCACCGTCCGGTCGGGGAAGAGCCGGCGGAAGAGCGCGGCCGCCTCCTCGTCGCGCGGGTCGTCGAAGGCGCACAGCACCACGCCCTCGTTGCAGAGGTAGTGGTTGATGTAGGAGTGGTCGACCAGCTCGCCGTCCTCCTCGATGACGGTCGGGGCGGGCACCTCGATGACCTCCAGCTGCCGGCCCCTGGCGTCGGTGGCCGCGCCCAGCAGCTTGACGATCTCCTGGCAGATCGCGTGGTCGGGGTGCTCGGGGTCGGGCTGGGTGTGGACGAGCACGGTGCCGGGGCGGGCGAAGGCGGCGACGATGTCGACATGGCCGCGGGTGCCGAACTGTCCGTAGTCGGCGGTCAGGCCGCGCGGCAGCCAGATCGCCTTGGTGGTGCCGAGGTGGGCGTGGATCTCGGCCTCGGCCTCCTCCCGGGTGCGGCCGGGGTTGCGGCCCGGGTCGAGCTGGACGGTCTCGGTGAGCAGGACGGTGCCCTCGCCGTCGATGTGGAGGCCGCCGCCCTCGTTGACCAGGGGGCTCGCGTAGCGGCGGGCGCCGGCCAGCGCGCAGACCTGCTCGGCGATCTTCTCGTCGAGGTCCCAGCGGGCCCACTCCTGGGCGCCCCAGCCGTTGAACACCCAGTCGGTGGCGGCGAGCCGGCCGGCGCCGTCGGTGAGGAAGGTGGGGCCGATGTCGCGCATCCAGGCGTCGTTCAGCGGGCGCTCGACGACCTCGATGCCGGGGCCGAGCAGCGCACGGGCGCCCGCCGACTGGCCGGTGCCGGCGACGACGGTGACCGGCTCGAAGCGGCGGACCGCACGGGCGACGGCCGCCCAGGCGCGGCGGGCCTCGGCCAGCGTCTCGCCGCCCTCCTCGCCGAAGGTGAAGCTCGGTCCGGGCCAGGCCATCCAGGTGCGCTCGTGCCGGGCCCACTCCGGGGGCATACGGAAGCCGTCGGCGACAGGGGTGTTCATGCGGGGTCCTCAGGGTCTGTAGCGGTGTTACAGGCGGGGGTTCGCGCCGGCGGCCGGCCCACCAGGCCCGGCCGGCGGCGCGGGGAGGGGAAACGTCCGCAGGACGCGGTCACAGGAAGTAGAGCCGGGACAGGGACACGGTGTCGGCCGGTTCCGAGCGCATCGGTGCGCCGTCGAGGGTGACCAGTCCGCTGCTCCCGTCGACCTGCACCTGCCCGAGACGGGAGTTGCGGACGAGGTCGCCGGGGCCGATGCCCCGGGTGCCGCGGACGGCGACCCGGCGCCGGCGGGTGGGCATCCCGTCACCGCCCTGTTCGGCGGCGGCACGGGCGACGAAGGCGACGGAGATCTCGGCGGGCGTCGCGCCGTACGCCCCGAACTGCGGCCCCAGCACCAGGGGTTCGCAGGTGTCGGTGGCGGCGTTCGGGTCGCCGGTGACGCCGTAGGCGGGGAAGCCGGACTTCAGCACCAGCTGCGGCTTGGCGCCGAAGTACTGCGGCTTCCACAGCACGATGTCGGCCATCTTGCCGACCTCGATGGACCCGATCTCGTGCGAGAGCCCGTGGGCGATGGCGGGGTTGAGGGTGAGCTTGGCGACGTAGCGCAGCACGCGCGCGTTGTCGTCGTGGGCGCCGTCCCCTTCCATGGGGCCGAGTTCGGCCTTCATCTTGCCCGCCATCGCGAAGGTACGGCGTACGGTCTCGCCCGCGCGGCCCATGCCCTGGGCGTCGGAGGAGGTGATGCCGATCGCCCCGAGGTCGTGCAGCACGTCCTCGGCGCCCATCGTGCCGGCCCGGATGCGGTCGCGGGCCATGGCGGCGTCACCGGGCAGATCGGTCTTCAGGTCGTGGACCGAGACGATCATTCCGTAGTGCTCGGCGACCGCGTCCCGCCCGAAGGGGAGGGTGGGGTTGGTGGAGGAGCCGATGACGTTGGGGACCCCGGCCATCTTGAGGACGTTGGGGACATGGCCGCCGCCGCAGCCCTCGATGTGGAAGGCGTGGATGGTCCGGCCGTCCAGGACGCGCAGGGTGTCCTCGACGGTGAGGCACTCGTTGAGGCCGTCGCTGTGCAGGGCGACCTGGACGTCGTGGTCCTCGGCGACCCGCAGCGCGGTGTCCAGGGCGCGGGCGTGGGCGCCCATGTCCTCGTGCACCTTGAAGCCGCAGGCGCCGCCCTCGGCGAGCGCCTCGACCAGCGGGGCGTCGCCGGAGGAGGAACCGCGGCCGAGGAAGCCGATGTTGACCGGCCAGGCGTCGAAGGCGCCGAAGGCGTGCCCCAGCGCCCAGGGCGAGTTGACGCCGACGCCCCAGACCGGGCCGAACTCCTGGCCGATGATGGTGGTCACGCCGGAGGCCAGCGAGGCCTCCATGACGCGCGGTGTGAGCAGGTGGACATGGGTGTCGACGGCGCCCGCTGTGGCGATCATGCCCTCGCCGGAGACGATCGAGGTCCCGGTGCCGACGACGACGTCGACCCCGTCGAGGGTGTCGGGGTTGCCGGCCCGCCCGATGGCGTGGATGCGGCCCTCGCGGATGCCGATGGACACCTTGCGGATGCCCTGGACCGCGTCGATGACCAGGACGTTGCTGATCACCACGTCACAGGTCTCCCGGACCGCGGCGGCCTTGAGGTGCAGCCCGTCACGGGCGGTCTTGCCGAAGCCGGCCAGGAACTCGTCGCCGGGTTTCTGGGCGTCGGACTCGACCCGGACGACCAGGCCCGAGTCACCGAGGACGACCCGGTCGCCGGCCCGCGGGCCGTGCACCGACGCGTACTCGTGGGGGTCGATGCTGCCCGTCATGCCTTCTCCTCCGCTCCCAGGTAGCCGCAGGCGGCGGCCCGCCGCAGCGCTTCCGTCTTCGCGCCCGGCGCGTCCAGCGGGCCGTCGACGAGACCGGCGAAGCCGATCGCGATCCGGTCGCCGCCGACCGGGACCAGGCCCACCTCCTCGGCGCCGCCGGGGTCGAACCGCACCGACGAACCGGCCGGCACGCACAGCCGCATGCCGTAGGCGGCGGCGCGGTCGAAGTCCAGCCGGGGGTTGGCCTCGAAGAAGTGGAAGTGCGAGGTGACGCTGATGGGCACCGTCGCGGTGTTGCGCACGGTCAGCACCACCGCGGGTACCGGCTCCGCACCGGCCGGGCCGGGCAGTACCGCGCCGGGCGCGGGGGGCCGTTCGTCCCCGTCCGCCGGCGGGCCGGCGCCGATCGGGTCGGTGACCACCGCGAGCCGGGAGCCGTCGTCGAAGACGGCCTCCACATGCACCTCGGTGACGACCTCGGCCACGCCCGGCAGCACGTCGTCCGGGCCGAGCACGGCACGTGCCGCCTCGATGGCCTGAGCGAGGCGGCGCCCGTCCCGCGCCGCCTCGCAGACTGTGTCCGCGATCAACGCGGTCGCCTCGGGCACGTTCAGCCGCAGTCCGCGGGCCCGGCGCGTCCGCGCCAGCTCGGCCGCGCCGAACAGCAGCAGCCGGTCGCGTTCCGTCGGGGTCAGCCGCATCCCGTCACACCTCCAGCTCGATTAGAGCATCACTCTAACCACGAAAATCCTCAATGCGAAAGCATTGACCGGAGTCACAGGCGTGCGTCACATTGAGCGCTGCTCTAGAAAATGCGGTGAATCGACTGCCGCTCTAAACATCTCGTGAGGCGGCCCCGGCCGCGCCCGGCGCGCACCGCCCCCGGCGGGCAGCCCCGTACGGAGCGCCGCCGCGCCTCACCCGCCCGCCGCCCGGCCTCTCAGGGGAGCCCTCATGCCGATCGAACAACGCGGAGTCGACACCGTCCCGGACGAGGAACGCACCAGCGGCCCTCGCGACCTGGTCTCGATCCTGCTCGGATCGAACCTCGCACTCGGTGTGGTGATCTTCGGCTGGCTCCCGGTCTCCTTCGGGCTCGGCTTCTGGCCCTCGGTGACCTCCCTGGCGGCGGGCACCGCCGTCGGCACCCTGCTGACCGCCCCGCTCGCCCTGGTCTCGCTGCGCAGCGCCACCAACCTCTCCACCAGCAGCGGTGCCCACTTCGGCGTGCGCGGCCGGCTGATCGGCTCGGTCATCGGCCTGCTGCTGTCGCTGGGCTACACCGCGCTGACCCTGTGGGTGGGCGGCGACGCGGTGGTGGGCTGTCTGCACCGGCTGACCGGGCTGCCGCCGAACGGCACGGTGCACGCCCTGGTCTACGCCCTGCTGGCCGGTGGCACCGCCGTCGGCGCGGTCTACGGGTACCGGGTGCTGCTGCGGCTGAGCAAGGTGCTGGCCCTCGGGCTGACCGTGCTGCTGGCCGTCGGCGTCGTGGCCTACGCCGACACCTTCACCACCGCCGCGCCGCCCGGCAGCGCGTATCTGCTCGGCGGCTTCTGGCAGACCTGGCTGCTGGCCGCCGTCTCCGCGGGCCTGAGCGGCCCCATCGCCTTCATCACCCTGCTCGGCGACTACAGCCGCTACATCTCCCCGCACCGGCACAGCGCCCGGAAGGTCTTCGGCGCCACCTGCCTCGGCCTGCTGGCCGGCCTGCTGGTGCCGCAGCTCTTCGGCACGTTCACCGCGCTCGCGGTCGGTGCGGGAACGGACTACGCGGGCCCGCTGGTGGCCGGGGCGCCGCTCTGGTACCTGGCGCTGCTGCTGCTCAACGCCTCGGCCGGCTCCGTCGGCAACGCCGGGCTGATGCTCTACAGCATGGGCCTCGACCTGGACGCGATCCTGCCGCGCGCGACCCGCACCCAGGCCACCTACGTCGTCGCCGCGGGCGCGACCACGCTGGTCTACGCCGGCCACTTCCTGTGGGCGGCGCAGGACGCGATGACCTCGTTCGTGCTGCTGATGACCGCCGTCGGGACCCCCTGGGCGGTGATCACCGTGATCGGCTTCGTCCGCTGCCGCGGCGCCTACGACCCGGAGTCGCTCCAGGTCTACAACCGCGGCACCCGCGGGGGCCGCTACTGGTACCGGGCGGGCTGGCACGTCCGGGCGACGCTGGCCTGGGTGCTGGGCTCGCTGGTCGGCCTGACGGGCGTGGACACCCCGCTCTACCGGGGGCCGCTGCTGCCGCTGACCGGCGGTGTCGACCTCAGCTTCCTGCTCGCGGCGGCCGTGGGCGGGCTCGCGTATCTGGCCCTCACCGTCCGGGACCCGCACCCGGTCGCGGCGCCGCGCGCCCGGCCGTCCGCTCCCCCGGCCCCGGCTCCTGCCCCGGCGGCGGAAGCCCCCGCGGAGGCCGGCTGAACCGGCCCGGACCCGGACGGGGCCGCCCCCACCCGCTCAAGGGGGCGGCCCCGTCCGGGTCCGGGCACACGGCCGTCGGCGGGCTCAGCCCAGCTCGTGCATCCAGCCGTGCCGGTCCTCGGCGACACCCCGCTGGATGTCGAGGAGCGCCTCGCGCAGCTTCAGCGTGACCTTGCCGGGCTCGCCGTCGGACTGGGTCCACTCGCCGCCCGCGCTCTTGACCGTGCCGACCGGGGTGATCACGGCGGCCGTGCCACAGGCGAAGACCTCGGTGAGGGTGCCGTCCGCGGTGTCGGCCTTCCACTGGTCGATGGAGACCCGGGCCTCCTCCGACTCGTAGCCCAGGTCGCGGGCCACGGACAGCAGGGAGTCACGGGTGACCCCGGCGAGCAGCGAGCCGGTCAGCGTGGGCGTGACGATCTTGTCGCCGTAGACGAAGTAGAGGTTCATCCCGCCGAGCTCCTCGACCCACTTGTGCTCCACGGCGTCGAGGTAGGCGACCTGGTCGCAGCCCTGCTCGGCGGCCTCGGCCTGCGCGAGCAGCGAGGCGGCGTAGTTGCCGCCGGTCTTGGCGTCGCCCATACCGCCGGGGACGGCCCGCACGCGGTTCTCGGACAGCCAGATGGAGACCGGCTTGACGCCGCCGGCGAAGTACGCGCCGGCCGGCGAGGCGATGACGACGAAGAGGTACTCGTTGGCGGGCTTCACGCCCAGGCCGACCTCGGTCGCGATCATGAACGGGCGCAGGTAGAGCGACTCCTCGCCGCCGTGTGCGGGCACCCAGTCCTTGTCCTGCTGGACGAGCAGGTCACAGGCCTCGATGAAGGTCTCGACGGGCAGCTCCGGCATGGCCAGCCGGCGGGCGGAGGCCTGGAAGCGCCGGGCGTTGGCGTCCGGGCGGAAGGTGGCGACGGAGCCGTCGGGCCGGCGGTACGCCTTGAGGCCCTCGAAGATCTCCTGGGCGTAGTGCAGGACGTTGGTCGCCGGGTCGAGGGAGAGCGGGCCGTACGGCACGAGCTGCCCGTCGTGCCAGCCGCGGCCCTCCGTCCACCTGATCGTCACCATGTGGTCGGTGAAGTGGCGGCCGAAGCCGGGGGCGGCCAGGATCTGCTCCCGCTCCGCGTCGGACAGCGGGTGCGAGGAGGGCTTGAGCTCGATCGTCGTCATGGATGTGTGTCCTTCACTGCGTGTGCGATACCTGGGGGTACCTCCCAGCGTCGGCTGGGGAGCGCCCCCCGGCCCAGCCCTCCGGCCGGGGCAAGGGGTCGGGCCCCCACCGTGCGGCAAGGGTGCGGTTGTGGCGGCCGCGCTCATGAGGCTCCTGAACGTACCGGCCGTTACTGGGACGTCCGAGTTTCCTCACGGGCAACGATGCCACGTCCGATTATCGCCCGTGGGCCCGCGCCGCCGGAACCGCGTACGCGGTCCGGGTCCGATGGTCGCACCCGGCCGGGCCGGGCCCACGTGAACAGCGCCGGGCCCTGGAAGGCCCGGCGCTGTCCATGGTGCGTGTCTGCGCGAGGGCCTCAGCCCGCTACGCGTGCGGCGAGCGCGTCGCCGATCTCGTCCGTGCTGCGTGCCGAGCCGTCCCGGGCCTCCAGGTCGGCGGCCACCGCCTCCTCGATGCGGGCGGCCTGCGGCGCGTAGCCGAGGTGGTTCAGGAGCAGGGCCACGGAGAGGATCGTCGCCGTGGGGTCGGCCTTGCCGGTGCCCGCGATGTCCGGCGCGGAGCCGTGCACCGGCTCGAACATCGAGGGGAAGTCGCCGGTCGGGTTGATGTTCCCGGAGGCGGCCAGGCCGATACCACCGGTGACGGCCGCGGCGAGGTCGGTGAGGATGTCGCCGAAGAGGTTGTCGGTGACGATCACGTCGAACCGCTCGGGCTGGGTGACGAAGAAGATCGTCGCGGCGTCGACGTGCAGGTAGTCGGTGGTGACCTCGGGGTACTCCTGGCCGACCTTGTCGAAGATGTTCTTCCACATGTGGCCCGCGTACACCAGCACGTTGTTCTTGTGCACCAGCGTCAGCTTCTTGCGGGGGCGGGCGTTGGCCCGCTCGTACGCGTCGCGGACCACCCGCTCCACGCCGTAGGCGGTGTTGAGGCTGACCTCGGTGGCGACCTCGGCGGGGGTGCCGGTGCGCAGCGAGCCGCCGTTGCCGGTGTACGGCCCCTCGGTGCCCTCGCGGACGACCACGAAGTCGATGTCCGGGCGGCCGGCGAGCGGCGTGCTCGTGTTCGGGAAGAGCTTCGACGGGCGCAGGTTCACGAAGTGGTCGAAGGCGAAGCGGAGCTTGAGCAGCAGACCGCGCTCCAGCACACCCGACGGTACGGACGGGTCGCCGATCGCACCGAGCAGGATCGCGTCGTGCCGCTTGAGCGACTCCAGCTCCGCGTCGGGCAGCGTCTCACCGGTCGCATGCCATCGCCGGGCGCCCAGGTCGTACTCCTGGGTTTCCAGCTTGACGTCCTGCGGGAGGACCGCGGTCAGGACCTTCAGGCCCTGGGCCACGACCTCCTGGCCGATACCGTCACCGGGGATCACTGCGAGGCGAATGCTGCGAGACATGTCTGGACCCTACGCCGCGTCCCAGTGATTGACACGTAACGTCCGCCATACGGACACATGGGGAGCCGGTCAGCTCCCGTTCACCCGCTGTCCCCACAGCTGTCGGATCACGCTGCGAAATTCGGCGGCATGACTGGAACATCCCGTGGGGCCGCCCCCCTGCCCTCGCACACCCCCCGCGTCGGCATCCCGGAGCAGCTGGCGGCCCGGATGAGCATGCCGGAACAGCATGACTACCTCCGTACGAAGCTGAGCCGCAGAGGCCTGCTGCGCACCTCGGCGGCCACCGCGGGAGTGGTGGCGGGCTCCGGGCTGCTGTCCGGTTCGGCCCAGGCCGCCTCGCCCACCCTGCTGTCCTCGCCCGCCACGACCGCCGTCGACGGTGCGCTGGTCGCCCCGTTCGGCCGCCACCTGGCCTTCGGCGCCGACCCGAAGAGCCAGATGCGGGTGAGCTGGCAGGCGCCGTTCGCGGTCAAGCGGCCGTATCTGCGGGTGGGTATCGAGCCGTGGGACCTGGGGCGGAAGATCGAGGCCGAGGTCCGCCCGCTGCACACCCCGTCGCTGTCCGCGAAGCTGCCGGCCGTGCAGCAGTACTACCTGCACGCCGCGCTCGACGGGCTGCGCCCGGGAACCACGTACTACTACGGCGTCGGCCACGACGGCTTCGACCCGGCCGACCCGCGCCACTTCTCCACCGTCGGCACCTTCCGCACCGCCCCGGCCCGCCCCGAGCCGTTCGTCTTCACCGCCTTCGGCGACCAGGGCGTGAGCTACCACGCCCTCGCCAACGACCAGTTGATCCTGGGGCAGAACCCGTCCTTCCACCTGCACGCCGGCGACATCTGCTACGCGGACACCGACGGCGACGGCTCCGAGCACGACGCCTACGACGCCCGGGTCTGGGACCAGTTCCTCGCGCAGACCGAGTCGGTGGCCAAGTCCGTGCCGTGGATGGTGACCACCGGCAACCACGACATGGAGGCCTGGTACTCCCCCAACGGCTACGGCGGCCAGAACGCCCGCTGGACGCTGCCCGGCAACGGCCCGGACGCCGAACACGCCCCCGGCGTCTACTCGTTCACCTACGGCAACACCGCCGTCGTTGCCCTGGACGCCAACGACATCTCCTACGAGATCCCCGCCAACCAGGGCTACACCGACGGCCGGCAGACCCGCTGGCTCGACCGCCGGCTGGCCGAGCTGCGCGCCACCGACGGCATCGACTTCCTCGTGGTGTTCTTCCACCACTGCGCCTTCTCCACCACCAACTCGCACGCCTCCGACGGCGCGGTGCGTGACGCGTGGCTGCCGCTGTTCGAGAAGCACCAGGTGGACCTGGTCGTCAACGGCCACAACCACGTCTACGAGCGGACCGACGCCCTCAAGGGCGGGCGGGTCGCCAAGAAGATGCCGATCGGCGCGCGCGTGGACTCCACCCGCGAGGGCATCGTGTACGTGACCGCGGGCGGCGCGGGCCGGGCCCTCTACGACTTCCCCGTGCCGGACAGCTACGAGGGCCACGTCAAGGACCTCGACCACGTGGACACCTACCACTGGTCCAAGGGCCAGAAGAAGACCAAGGAGACCGTGGAGTGGTCCCGGGTCCGCTACACCGGCTACTCCTTCATCGCCGTCGAGGTCACCCCGGGCCGCCATCCGCGGATGAAGGTCACCGCCCTCGCCGAGTCCGGCGAGCGCATCGACCACTTCGAGGTGACCCGCTCACCCGCGGAATGATCAGCGCCCACCTGTAGGGGCACCCGGAATCCGGGTGCCCCTACAGGGAACGCTCAGGAGAGAAAGAGCCACCGGGCCACGGACAGCCGGATGCGCCAGCAGCAGCGGCAGGGCATGGACGCCGGCCGCGACAGCATCGACCCGGGTCGTGCGCGCACTATCTCAGTGCCCGGTGGAGCCGCCGTTGTCACGGCGGTCGAGGGCACGCTGGAGGGCGGCCGCGGCGTTCCTGCGGTCGGTGTCGCCGTTCGTACGGGCGGAGTGACGGGTCCTGCGGACGGCAGTCTCAGCCATGATTCACGTCTCCTATGCCAGAGCCCCGAGAAAATGGGATGCGTCGATCCAGAAGCGGCCGGAAAACGCGGGGGCCTCGGCACGGCAGGGGTCACCTGCGCTTGCGCACCGGGCCACATCCGCAATCGCTCGATGGAGCGTTACGTTCGGCTCCTACAACGCTAGGACAGCTCGGCCGTGATGTCTGCACAATTACTTGGGCTTCCTACTATCTGAGACGGCGAGCGTGCGCTCGAACGAGTGATCCCCGGATATTTGCTGGTCATGGCCGTCCTGGCGCTCCCTAGCGTGGCGGTGTCGCTTGTGCCACGAGGCCGAGCCCGCCCACACTTAGGAGGAGGTGCTGCACCATGACCGCGCTCGCGCAGGAGGCGCCCGTGACGATGTCGGAGATCACGACACCGGAGGACACGACCCCCGGACCCGAGCTGGACGAGGTCCTGTGGCAGGCATGGAAAGCCATGGAACTCCCCGAGGGCTTCCACGCCGAGATCATCGAGGGGTCCATCGAGGTGTCGCCCACCGGTCGCCACAGCCACAGCCGCATCAGCTTTCAACTGCGCCGACAACTGACGCAGTACCTCGACAAGCAGTCGAGTGCCTATGCCGTTACCAATGACACGAACATCATCCACGGCCGTAAGGTCTGGATTCCAGACCTCATCATCGCCCTCGAAGACGCCATCACCGCCTTCGCAGACGACGCCGAATACGTGGCCGAAGACGGGATCGGCCTTGACGTCGGCTGCGTAGCACTCGTCGCCGAGGTGGTCTCGCCCGGTCATGACTGCAAGCAGCGCGACCGCGTCCGCAAGCGCCGCGCCTACGCCCGTGCCGGAATCCCCGTCTATATCCTCATCGACGACTACGACGGCATGGGCACCGTCACCGTTCTCTCCTCTCCGAGCCCCGGCGAAGCCACCTATGCCCAGAGTCACCGCGCGCGGTACGGAATCGACGTCGTCATCCCCGACGGCCCCGCCAAGGGCTTCACCATCGGCGAGGCCATCACCGGCCCTCCGCGCAAAGCCTGAGAGCACGCCGAGGGCCCGGCGCCCCCGGGGAGAGGGGTGCCGGGCCGTCGGCGTGCGGCCGTCGGACGTCAGCCCATGTGCGGGTAGCGGTAGTCCGTCGGCGGGACCAGCGTCTCCTTGATGGAGCGGGTGGAGGTCCAGCGCATCAGGTTCTGCTTGGCGCCGGCCTTGTCGTTGGTGCCGGACGCGCGGCCGCCGCCGAAGGGCTGCTGGCCGACGACGGCGCCGGTCGGCTTGTCGTTGATGTAGAAGTTGCCGGCCGCGAAGCGCAGCAGCTCGCAGGTGCGGGCCGCCTCGGCACGGTCCTGGGCGATGACGCAACCGGTCAGGCCGTAGGCCGAGGCCGACTCCATCTGGGTGAGCATGGTGTCGTAGTCGGCGTCGTCGTAGACGTAGACGCCGAGGATCGGGCCGAAGTACTCGTCCTTGAAGATCTCGTTCTCCGGGTCGGTGGAGACCAGGACCGTCGGGCGGACGAAGTAGCCCTCGCTGTCGTCGTACGTACCGCCGGCCACGACCTCGACGGTCGGGTCGGCCTTGGCGCGGTCGATCGCCGCCTTGTTCTTGGCGAACGAGCGCTCGTCGATGACGGCGGACATGAAGTT
The DNA here is from genome assembly GCF_053597915.1 of Streptomyces sp. NPDC001219. NCBI lineage: Bacteria > Bacillati > Actinomycetota > Actinomycetes > Kitasatosporales > Streptomycetaceae > Streptomyces > Streptomyces sp. NPDC001219. The sequence continues at coordinate 63,973 of NZ_JBSFJF010000036.1, forward strand.
CGACAGGTCCGAGACGTCGCCCATGGACAGGGCGTCGACCTCGGCGGCGAACTCCTCCTTGAGGCCGGAGTTCCACAGCGACGCCGGGACGTAGGCGCGGGAGGCCGCGGAGCACTTCTGGCCCTGGAACTCGAAGGCGCCACGGGTCATGGCGGTCTTCAGCACGGCGCGGTCGGCCGAGGGGTGGGCGACGATGAAGTCCTTGCCGCCGGTCTCGCCGACCAGTCGCGGGTAGGTCTTGTAGTTCTCGATGTTGTTGCCGACCGTCTTCCACAGGTACTGGAAGGTCTTGGTCGAGCCGGTGAAGTGGATGCCCGCGAGGTCCGGGTGGGTCAGCGCGACCTCGGAGACGTCCTTGCCGTCGCCGGTGACGAGGTTGATGACGCCCTTGGGCAGCCCGGCCTCCTCCAGCAGCTGCATCAGCAGCACGGCGGCGTAGGTCTGCGTCGGGGACGGCTTCCAGACCACGGTGTTGCCCATGAGGGCGGGCGCGGTCGGGAGGTTGCCGGCGATCGCGGTGAAGTTGAACGGCGTGATCGCGTAGACGAAGCCTTCGAGGGGGCGGTGGTCCGAGCGGTTCCAGACGCCCGGGGAGTTCGCCGGGGGCTGCTCGGCGAGGATCTGGCGCGCGAAGTGCACGTTGAAGCGCCAGAAGTCGATGAGCTCACAGGGGGTGTCGATCTCGGCCTGCTGGGCGGTCTTGGACTGGCCGAGCATGGTGGCGGCGGCCATCGTCTCGCGCCAGGGGCCGGAGAGCAGGTCGGCGGCCTTGAGGATGATCGCGGCGCGGTCGTCGAAGGACAGCGCGCGCCAGGCGGGGGCGGCGGCCAGCGCGGCGTCGACCGCGTCCTGGCCGTCCTTGACCGTGGCGTTGGCGTACGTGCCGAGACGGGCGGAGTGGTTGTGCGGCTGCACGACGTCGAAGCGCTCGCCGCCGCCCATCCGCTGTTCGCCGCCGATGGTCATGGGCAGCTCGATCGGGTTGCCGGCCAGCTCCTTGAGCTTGGCCTCCAGGCGGGAACGCTCCGGGCTGCCGGGGGCGTAGGTGTGGACCGGCTCGTTCACCGGCACGGGGACCTGGGTCACAGCGTCCATAGCGGCCGTGTCTCCTTCGATTTCGCTCGTCGGTTTTCGTACGTCGGTGGTGCGGCCGCGGCCGCTTCGGGTGGGCGGCCGCGGGCGGCGCCGCACGGAGATGTCTCCCCCGGCTTCCAGCATCCACCCGCGCCCGCCCCGGCGGGGCGATCAGGCGCGAAGATCAGCCGCGGGTCGCCAGCGACCGCAGGAAGAACCCGAGGTTCGCGGGGCGCTCGGCCAGTCGGCGCATGAAGTAGCCGTACCAGTCGGTGCCGTAGGGGATGTACACCCGCATCCGGTGCCCTTCGGCGACCAGCCGCTGCTGCTCGGCCTCACGGATGCCGTACAGCATCTGGAATTCGTAGTCGGCCGGCTTGCGGCCGTTGCGGTGCGCCAGCTCCTGGCCGATGGCCACCATCCGCGGGTCGTGCGACCCGATCATGGGGTAGCCCTCCCCCGCCATGAGGATCTTCAGGCACCGCACATAGGCCTTGTCGACCTCCCGCTTGTCCTGGAAGGCGACGGTCGCGGGCTCCTTGTACGCGCCCTTGACCAGCCGCACCCGGGAGCCTTCCCCGGCGAGCGCATGGCAGTCGTCCTCGGTACGGAAGAGGTAGGACTGGACCACCGCGCCCGTCTGGGGAAAGCGTTCCCGCAGGTCGGCGAGGATCGCGAGGGTGGAGTCGACCGTGGTGTGGTCCTCCATGTCGAGGGTCACGGTCGTCCCGGCCTCGGCGGCGGCCTCGACCACCGGAGTGACGTTCTTCAGGGCCAGTTCATGGCCGCCGGACAGCGCCTGCCCGAAGGCGGACAGCTTGACCGACATCTCGGCCTTGACGCCGAGTCCGTGCTCCTTGAGAGCCGCGGCCAGCTGCAGGTAGGCGTCACGGTTGCGCAGCGCCTCGGCCGGGTCGGTGATGTCCTCGCCGAGGTGGTCGAGGGTGACCTCCAGGCCGCGGGCGGCCAGCGACCGGACGGCCGCCATGGACTCGTCCAGGCGCTCGCCGGCGACGAACCGGTTCACCACCGGCCGGGTGACCGGGGCGGCGGCGACGATCCGGCGGATGCTGTCGCTGCGCGCTGCGGCCAGAAGCACGGGACCCAGCATGGGCACCTCCACGATTCAGGGTGACAAGTACCGGGCGGACACCGGGCGGGCGAACGCGTCGGCAATATTGAGCCACCTGAAACTTAAGGATCGCGCCACTTCCCGGCCATCGACAGCTGTCACGCCTTCGTGGTCGGGATCTCAGACAGATGTATGAGAATGGGGGTGAGGTGACCGTGCCAGTGGTGCCAGTGGGGTGAGAGGTGTCCGAGTCACCGGCGGTGCCGGTGGTGTGACGACAGGAGAGGGGCCGGACGGCCGATGCGGGGCGACTACCAGCAGCTCGTGGACGAGATCTCGGCGGCGCTCGGCGCACCGGCGACGCTGGAGGACCGGGATTTCGGGCTGATCGCGTTCGGCGCGCACGAGGGCGACGACGACGAGGTGATGGACCCGGTCCGCACCCGCTCGATCCTGCAGCGCCGCTCCTCGGCGGCGGTACGGGCCTGGTTCGAGGCCTTCGGGATCGCCCGCGCCAAGATCCCGCTGCGCATTCCGCCCGACCCGGCCGCCGGGGTCTTCCGGGGCCGCATCTGTCTGCCCGTACGCCATCGGGGTGTCGTACACGGCTATGTCTGGCTGCTGGACGACGGGCATCTGACCGATCTCGAACTGGGCGGCCGGGGCGCGCCGCCCGACCCGCGGATCGCGCAGGCGATGGAGACCGCCGCCCGGATCGGCGCACTCCTGGCCGACGAGGCCCGCGCCGGCTCCGAACTCGCCGATCTGCTGCGGGAGTTGCTGGTCGCACAGCCCGACGGCCGGCCGGCCGCGGCGGCCGCAATGCGGGACGCGCTGCGGGACAGTCTGCGCTTCACCCCGGGCACCCCGCTCACCCTCGTCGCGGTGCTGCCCTGGGACACCTCGGACACCGACGCGGCACCGCTGCCGAGCCTCCCTGGCCTGCTCGCGGCCTGTGCGCTGCCGGCGGGCGGCCCGGCGGACGGACCGGCCACGGGGACGGACGAGCCGGAGCCCGCCCCGGGACGCGACGGCCGCACCGGGCCCGCCGCCCGCCCGCAGCCCCTACCCGCCCTGGCCGCGCTGGTCCGCCTGCGCTCGTCCGGCGCGTCCGGCCCGGCCCACGCGGTGGCCGAGCATCTGCTGCGCTCCCCGCGCGCGGGCACCGCGGCGGCCGAGGCGCCGCGCGGCGGCCGGAAGGGCGCCGACTCCGGGCCACTCCCGCCGCTCCGGCCCGGTGCCGCCGGAATCGGCGCCGGGACAAGGGAGTTGACCGATCTCCCGGCCACCTGGCGGGAGGCGCTGGCCGCGGCCCGCGCGGCGCACGCCGAGCCCCGGCTGGGCCCGATCACCCAGTGGGACGCCATCGGCGCGTACCGCATGCTGACCGCCCTGCCGGGTACCGCCCCCGACCCGGCCATCGGCCCGCTGCTGGCCCCCGCGCACGCGGAACTCGCCCGCACCGCCGAGGTGTTCCTCGACTGCGCGGGCCAGGCGAGCCGTACCGCACAGGCCCTGGGCATCCACCGGCAGACGCTCTACTACCGCCTCGGCCGGGTGGAGAAGCTCACCGGCCTCGACCTGGCCGACGGCGAGCACCGGCTGCTGCTGCACATGGCCCTCAAGGCGGCGCGGCTGTGAACGCCTGAGAGAGCCGCGGCCGCGCGGGGCGACCTCCGGCGCCGCCCGGCAGATCGGCGGCGTCCTCGGCACCGCCGCGCCGACCTGCCCCGGACCTACGTCACCCCTTCTTCCCCAGCACCTCGCCCGCGGTGACCCGGCGCAGCGCGGTCGCCAGATCCTGGCCGGAGGGCATGGTGTCCGGGGTGAGCAGCGACTGGACCATCAGGCCGGTGAGCAGTGCCTGGTAGAAGGAGCCGACGACGCGTGCGGACTCCGCGTCGACCTCGGTGTCCGGCACCCCTTCGAAGACCGCGACGAGGCCCTCGCCGCCCTCCGGGAGCACCTCGCCGATCGCCTCGCGCAGGGCCGCGTCGCGCGGCAGCAGCCCCAGCACCTCGACCTGTGCGGCGATGAACTCCCGCTCCGTGGCGATCCGTTGCAGGAACAGGTCCCAGACCTCGGCGAACCGCTCCAGCGGGTCGGCGTCGCCCGGCCGCGGCTCGCCGGCGGGCGGCATCTGGGCCACGCCGGCTCCCCACTCCTCGCTGGACGCGATGATCGCCTGGCGCATCAGGGCGTCCTTGGAGCCGTAGTGGTAGCCGATGGAGGCGAGGTTGGCGCCGGACGCGGCCACGATGTCGCGGGCGGTGGTGCGCGCGTATCCCTTCTCCAGGAGGCAGCGCTTGGCGCCCTCCAGGAGATCTTCACGGTGTCCCATGAAGGCAGCCTATCGCCACACATACGCTCGTACCAGACGCCCGTTTTAGACGTACGTATAGCGAGTGGGCGTCCGGCCGCCCGGCTCCGGTCACCGCGGCCGGTCCGGCCCCTCGCGCCCGCCCGTGCCGTCGCCGAAGCCCCGCTCCCCCTCGCGCTGACGGTCCCGGCCCTCGTGCTCCCCTGGTCCGGTCTCGGGCAGCTGCTCCTTGCCGCGCACGGTGTCGCCGTCCCCCGGTCCGGCCCGGGTACCTGATCCCGCGCCCGCCATCGGCCCCTCGACCAGCTTGTTGCGCTCGCCGCCCGTGGGCGGGGGCGCGGTGTCCTCCGCCGCCCGGGGGCCGGGACGGGACGCGGGTCCGCCCCGGTCGGCGGCGTCCGGGGCGGCGGAGCCCGGGTCGGGGGTGCCCGGCCGGGTCATCCCGTAATGGCGGTACAGCTCGGCCTCCTCGGAGGGGTCGAGATGGCCGTCGGCGTCGATCCGCGGCGCGTCCTTGATGGTGGCCTTGGCGTGCGGAACATGCAGTTCGTCGCCGGTCCGCCGGGCGCCGGCGAGCGGGATGAAGGTCTCCTTCATGCCGAACAGCCCGGTGCGCACCGTGATCCACTCGGGCTCGTTGGTGGCATCGTCCCGGTAGACCTGCTGGACCCGGCCCACCTTCGCGCCGTCCGCATCGACCACATGCAGGCCGGTGAGGCTCTGCGGGGCGTCCCCCAGGGGTGCATTCATGGCGTCGCTCTCCTTCCGCACGCACCGGCGGGGGCACGCGCAGTTCCCATTGCGCGACGCGAACATCTCCCCAGCGAGTCGGGAGGACCCGCATCCGGCGGCTCCGGCGGCCCCACGACGCCGCCGACGGCGCCAGCGGCCTCACCCCCGAATAGGCCATTCGGGTGAACGCGGGACGGGGTACGACCTCGCCGCACACCGGCTCGCGGACCGCGAGCGCGCCCGTACGATGCGGGCACGCGAACGGGCCCGGCCCCCGCACGAAGCGGAGGCCGGGCCCGTTGACCTGCGAAGACCTGGCGGTCAGTCGCCGAGGTTCACCGCGCGCACCGAGGTCGCGCCGATCTCCTCGGCGATCTCGCTGAGCACGTTCGGCGGAATGGTGTCGTCGACGGTCAGCGCGACCAGCGCCTCCCCGCCGACGTCGGCCCGCGAGACCTGCATGTTGCCGATGTTGATGCCCGCCTCGCCCAGGATCTTGCCGACGGTGCCGACGACACCGGGGCGGTCGCTGTAGCGCAGGAACGCCATGTGGTCGGCGAGCGCCAGGTCGATCGAGTGCTCACCGACCGCGACGATCTTCTGGATGTTCTTGTGGCCGGCCAGCGTGCCGGAGATCGACACCTCGTCGCCGCCCGCGAGGGTGCCGCGCACGGTCACCACGTTGCGGTGCTCGGGCGACTCGCTGCTGGTCGTCAGCCGCACCTCGACACCACGCTCCTGCGCGAACAGCGGGGCGTTGACGTACGACACCGTCTCGTCGACGACGTCCTCGAAGACGCCCTTGAGCGCGGAGAGCTCCAGCACCTTGACGTCGTGCTGGGTGATCTCGCCGTAGACCTCGACGTCCAGCCGCATGGCGACCTCGCCGGCCAGCGCGGTGAAGATCCGGCCCAGGCGCTCGGCCAGCGGCAGGCCCGGCTTGACGTCCTCGGCGATCACTCCGCCCTGGACGTTGACCGCGTCCGGCACCAGCTCGCCGGCCAGCGCCAGCCGCACCGACTTGGCGACCGCGATACCGGCCTTCTCCTGCGCCTCACCCGTCGACGCACCGAGGTGCGGGGTGGCGACGACCTGGTCGAACTCGAAGAGCGGGGAGTCGGTGCAGGGCTCGACGGCGTAGACGTCCAGGCCCGCGCCGGCCACCCGGCCCTCCTTCAGCGCGTCGGCCAGCGCCGCCTCGTCGACGATCCCGCCACGCGCGGCGTTGACGATCCGGACCGACGGCTTGACCTTGTGCAGCGCGTCGTGCCCGATGAGGCCGACGGTCTCCGGCGTCTTGGGGAGGTGGACGGTGATGAAGTCCGCGACCTCCAGCAGCTCGTCGAGGGTCAGCAGCTTGACGCCCATCTGCGCGGCACGGGCCGGCTGGACGTAGGGGTCGTAGGCGACGACCTTCATGCCGAACGCCGACATCCGCTGGGCGACCAGGACACCGATCCGGCCGAGGCCGACGACACCGAGGGTCTTCTCGCTCAGCTCGACGCCGGTGTACTTGCTGCGCTTCCACTCGCCGTTCTTCAGGGCGGTGTTGGCCTGCGGGATGTTGCGCGCGGTGGCGACCAGCAGACCGCAGGCCAGCTCGGCGGCGGTGACGATGTTGGAGGTCGGGGCGTTCACGACCATCACGCCGGCCTTGGTGGCGGCGGAGACGTCGACGTTGTCCAGGCCCACGCCCGCGCGGGCGACGACCCTCAGCTTCTTCGCGGCGGCGATGGCCTCCGCGTCGATCTTCGTCGCGCTGCGCACGAGGACGGCGTCGACGTCGGCGATCGCGGGCAGCAGCTCGGCGCGGTCCGCGCCGTTGCAGTGCCGGATCTCGAAGTCCGGGCCGAGGGCGTCGACCGTGGCGGGCGACAGCTCTTCGGCGATCAGTACGACAGGTTTCGAGCTCACGTGGTCTTCAGTCCTCATCTAGTCCGATGGGGGTACCTCCCACGCCCTTCAGGCAGTGGCGGGAGGACGGCCGTCCCGACGGCCGCAGGCGGTGAAGGGGAATGCCGCGTGGAAGACGCACGACGCTGTGAGCCTGACGCGCTTGTGCTTGGCAGTCTAGTGGTGGTGCGGGGCGCGTCCTCTGCCGTAACGGAAGGATCACCCGTGCGGGGTTCTACGCGGCGGACAAGGCGCCGCGGGGCGCCATGGACGAGGGGGCCGCGGCACCTGCCGCGACCCCCTGTCCCCGGGCTCACGCCTCGTCGTCCACCCAGCTCATCAGCTTGCGGAGCTTCTTGCCCGTGGTCTCGAGCAGGTGGTCCTCGTCGGCCTTCTTGTACTCGTTGTACTTCGGCAGACCGGCGTTGTACTCGGCGATCCAGGTGTTGGCGAAGGTGCCGTCCTGGATCTCGGCGAGCACCTTCTTCATCTCGGCCTTGGTGTTCTCGTTGATGATCCGCGGGCCGGTGATGTAGTCGCCCCACTCGGCGGTCTCGGAGACCGACCAGCGCATCTTCTCCAGGCCGCCCTCGTACATCAGGTCCACGATGAGCTTCAGCTCGTGGAGGCACTCGAAGTACGCGATCTCGGGCTGGTAGCCCGCCTCGACCAGGGTCTCGAAGCCGGCCTTGACCAGCGCCGAGGCACCGCCGCAGAGCACGGCCTGCTCACCGAACAGGTCGGTCTCGGTCTCCTCGGTGAAGGTGGTCTTGATGACGCCGGCGCGGGTGCCGCCGATGCCCTTGGCGTAGGAGAGGGCCAGCTCGAACGCCTTGCCCGAGGCGTCCTGCTCGACGCCCGCGATGCACGGGACGCCGCGGCCCTCCTCGTACTGGCGGCGGACCAGGTGGCCCGGGCCCTTGGGGGCGACCAGCGCGACGTCCACGTTGGACGGCGGCTTGATGAAGCCGTAGCGGATGTTCAGGCCGTGGCCGAAGAACAGCGCGTCACCGTCCTTCAGGTGGTCCTTGATGGACTCCTCGTAGACCTTGGCCTGGATCGGGTCCGGCACCAGGATCATGATGACGTCGGCCTCGGCGGCCGCCTCGGCGGGCGTCACCACGCGCAGACCCTGCTCCTCGGCCTTGGCCTTGGACTTGGAGCCCTCGTGCAGACCGACCCGCACATCGACGCCCGAGTCACGCAGCGACAGCGCGTGGGCGTGGCCCTGGCTGCCGTAGCCGATGACCGCGACCTTGCGGTTCTGGATGATGGACAGGTCGGCATCGTCGTCGTAGAACAGCTCGGCCACTTCGGGTATCTCCTTGGATCTAGCGGGTGCCCACACAGTACGTCGGGCGGGGCGGGGAAGGGCGGTGGGTCTCGCCATGCGGTCCGGTCGGACCGGGGGCGGTCAGGCCGTACGGTCCAGCGCGCGCAGCGAGCGGTCGGTGATGGACCGGGCGCCACGGCCTATGGCGATGGTTCCGGACTGCACCAGTTCCTTGATGCCGTACGGCTCCAGCATCTTGAGCATGGCCTCCAGCTTTTCACTCGACCCGGTGGCCTCGATGGTGACGGCCTCGGGCGAGACGTCCACGGTCTTGGCGCGGAAGAGCTGGACGATCTCGACGATCTGCGAGCGGGTCTCGTTGTCGGCGCGGACCTTCACCAGGACCAGCTCGCGCTGGATGGCGGCGCCGGGCTCCAGCTCGACGATCTTCAGGACGTTGACGAGCTTGTTGAGCTGCTTGGTGACCTGCTCCAGCGGCAGCGACTCGACGCTGACCACGATGGTGATGCGGGAGATGTCGGGGTGCTCGGTGACCCCGACCGCGAGGGAGTCGATGTTGAAGCCGCGGCGGGAGAACAGGGCGGCGATCCGGGCGAGGATGCCGGGGGTGTTCTCCACCAGGACGGAGAGGGTGTGCTTGGACATGGGTCTTCTCTCTTCTTCCGTGCGTCCGTGACGTCCTGGGCTCAGTCGTCTTCGTTGTCGCCGAAGTCGGGACGCACGCCCCGGGCGGCCATGACCTCGTCGTTGGAGGTGCCGGCGGCGACCATCGGCCACACCTGGGCGTCCTCGTGGACGATGAAGTCGACCACGACCGGGCGGTCGTTGATGGCGTTGGCCTTGGCGATGACCGCGTCCAGCTCCGCCGGGTCCTCACAGCGGATCGCGACGCAGCCCATGGCCTCGGCCAGCTTCACGAAGTCCGGGACGCGGGTGCCGCCGCTGGCCTTGCCCGCCGTCACCAGGCCGTTGGACTCGGGGCCGCTGTGCAGCACGGTGTTGGAGTAGCGCTGGTTGTAGAACAGGGTCTGCCACTGGCGGACCATGCCGAGCGCACCGTTGTTGATGATCGCGACCTTGATCGGGATGTTGTTGAGCGCGCAGGTGACCAGTTCCTGATTGGTCATCTGGAAGCAGCCGTCACCGTCGATCGCCCAGACCGTACGGTCCGGCTGACCGGCCTTGGCACCCATCGCGGCGGGGACGGCGTAGCCCATGGTCCCGGCGCCACCGGAGTTCAGCCAGGTCGAGGGCTGCTCGTAGCCGATGAAGTGGGCGGCCCACATCTGGTGCTGGCCGACGCCCGCGGCGTAGATGGTGTCGGCGGGGGCGAGCTTGCCGATCCGCTCGATGACCTGCTGCGGGGACAGGCTGCCGTCCTCCGGCAGGTCGTAGCCGAGCGGGTAGGTGTCGCGCCAGCGGTTGAGGTCCTTCCACCAGGCGGTGTAGTCGCCCCTGTGCCCGGCGTCGTGCTCGGCCTGGACGGCGACGATCAGGTCGGCGATGACCTCGCGGGCGTCACCGACGATCGGCACGTCCGCGACGCGGTTCTTACCGATCTCCGCCGGGTCGATATCGGCGTGCACGACCTTGGCGTACGGCGCGAAGGAGTCCAGCTTGCCGGTGACCCGGTCGTCGAAGCGGGCGCCGAGGGTGATCAGCAGGTCCGACTTCTGGAGCGCGGTGACGGCGGTGACCGCACCGTGCATCCCGGGCATCCCGACGTGCTGCGGGTGGCTGTCGGGGAAGGAACCCAGCGCCATCAGGGTGGTGGTGACGGGGGCTCCGGTCAGCTCGGCGAGCACCTTGAGCTCGGCGGTGGCGCCGGCCTTCATGACGCCGCCGCCGACGTAGAGCACCGGGCGCTTGGACTCGACGATCAGCCGGGCGGCCTCGCGGATCTGCTTGGCGTGCGGCTTGGTCACCGGGCGGTAGCCGGGGAGCTCGGTCTGCGTCGGCCAGGAGAACGTGGTCTGCGCCTGGAGCGCGTCCTTGGCGATGTCGACGAGGACCGGGCCGGGGCGGCCGGTGGACGCGATGTGGAACGCCTCGGCGATCGTCCGGGGGATCTCGGCGGGGTCGGTGACCAGGAAGTTGTGCTTGGTGATCGGCATCGTGATGCCGCAGATGTCCGCCTCCTGGAAGGCGTCCGTACCGATCGCCTTGGACGCGACCTGACCGGTGATCGCGACCAGCGGGACGGAGTCCATGTGGGCGTCGGCGATCGGGGTGACGAGGTTGGTGGCACCCGGGCCCGAGGTCGCCATGCAGACCCCGACCTTGCCGGTGGCCTGCGCGTATCCCGTGGCGGCGTGACCGGCGCCCTGCTCGTGGCGCACCAGGACGTGCCGGACCTTCGAGGAGTCCATCATCGGGTCGTACGCCGGGAGGATCGCACCGCCGGGGATGCCGAACACGGTGTCGGCCCCGACCTCCTCGAGCGAACGGATGAGGGACTGTGCACCCGTGACGTGCTCGACGGTGGCGGGCTGCTGCGGTCCGCCGGCGGTACGGGCCCGCGGCTGCGGATGGTGGGCCCCGGAGGCCTGCTCGGTCATCTGCGTCTCTTCTCGAAGCTGAGGGTTTTGACGGGATTTGTGAGGTTGCTGTGCAACAAAAAACCCCCCGTGCCAGGTGGCAAGCGAGGGGAGCGCGTCGGTGCGATGAGCCGGGTTTCGTCAGACCCGGCGTCAGCCGACGCGCTTTCCAAGTACGAGAATTCGGGTGCGCATGGCACTGACCCTCCCCCCGCCGTGCACCGAGTGTCAAGTGGGTGGGACGGAGGTCTCACTATTTGAGCGCAATGGCGGATGTACGAGCGATTCCGGGCCCGCGGGGCCGCCCTGCCGGACGGGCAGTCCGCCGCCCGTGAGCACGACCGCGCGGCTCCCTCCCGCCGGGTCCGGTACCGGATAGCGGGCGTGCGTCAGGGACCGCCGCAGCCGGTGCTCGTCGAGCGGCCCGGAGAAGGCCGCACCCATGCCGTGCGTGCAGCCCATGGAGCGCAGGGCGAGCACCTGCTCGGGCAGGTCGACGCCGTCGGCGACGGACTGCATCCCCAGGTCGCCGGCGATCCGCAGCAGCCCGGCGGTGATCTTGTGCAGCCGGGCGGACTCCACCACACCGTCCACCAGCCCGCGGTCCAGCCGCAGGACGTCGACCGGGAGCCGGCGCAGTGCGCTGATCGCGGCGTACCCGCTGCCGAAGCCGTCGAGGGCGATCCGTACGCCCAGCCGGCGCAGCGCGACCAGCCGGCGCTCCAGGTCGTCCAGCGGGAGGCGGGGGTCGCTCTCGGACAGCTCCACGACGAGCGCGCGGGAGGGGAGACCGTGCCGGGTGAGCAGGGTCTCGACGCCCTTGGGCGACAGTGCGTGGTCCATCAGCCGGCGGGCGGAGAGCCGCACGGCGACCGGGACCGGATAGCCCGCCCGGTGGCGCGCCGCGGCCTGCTCGACGGCCTCCTCCAGCTGCCAGCGGTCCAGCTCCGCGGCGCGGTCGCCGTCCGCGTCGGCGACCCTGCCGCGGTCGCCGACCCGCAGGAACTCGGCCGGGGTGAAGAGGATGCCCTGGGCGGAGCGCCAGCGGGCGTGTGCCGCGACCGCGGTGACCTGTCCGGTCGCCAGCTCCACCACCGGCTGGTGCAGCAGCGCGAAGGCGCCGTCGTTGAGCGCCGTACGGAGTTTGCCGGCCAGCTCGGCGCGGTGCGCGACCTCGTGCTGCATCTGCGGGGCGTACAGCTCCACGCGGCCCTTGCCGGCCTGCTTGGCGCGGTACATCGCGAGGTCGGCGTTGCGCAGCAGGCCCGCGGGGCTCACGCCGGGCTCGGCGAAGGCGACACCGATGCTGGCCGCCACCCGCACGTCCCGGCCGTCGATGCGGTACGGCTCGGAGAGCTTGATGCGCAGCCGGTCGGCGATCTCGTGGATACGGAACTCCCGGGCGGCCCGGTCGCGGGTGCCGTCGCCGGTGATCAGCGCGGCGAACTCGTCGCCGCCCAGCCGCGCCGCTATGTCGCCGGAGCGCACCGAGTCGGCGAGCCGGCGGGCGGCCTGCACCAGCAGTTCGTCACCCGCCTGGTGGCCGATGGTGTCGTTGACCTGCTTGAAGCCGTCGAGGTCGATGTAGAGCACGGCGGTGTCGTGGTCGCTGGCCCGGCGGCCGGTGACGGCCTGGGTGACGCGCTCGGTGAACAGCGCGCGGTTGGGCAGGTCGGTGAGCGCGTCGTGCGAGGCGTTGTGCTGGAGCTGGGCCTGCAGCCGGACGCGTTCGGTGACGTCACGGGAGTTGAAGATCAGGCCGCCGTGGTGGCGGTTGACCGTGGACTCGACGTTCAGCCAGCCGTCCCCTCCGGAGCGCTGCGCCCCGGCGCGGAAGCGGCATTCGATACGGGTGGTCGGCTCGTCCTCGGGTGCCGCGGCGAGGAATCTGCGGACCTCGTGGACCACCCGGCCCAGGTCCTCGGGGTGGATCAGGGAGGCCAGCTCGGAGCCGACCAGCTCCTCGGCGTCGCGCCCGTAGACCCCGGCGGCGGCCGGGCTCACATAGCGGAGCACACCGGTCGGGGCGGCGATCATGATGACGTCGCTGGAGCCCTGCACCAGGGAGCGGAAGTGGTTCTCCTTCTGCGCCAGCTCCTGGGTGAGGGTGATGTTGTCGAGCAGCATGATGCCCTGGCGGACGACCAGCGCGAGGACGACCGTGCAGCCGGTGAAGAGCACCACGCGGTCGATGCGCCGTCCGTCCAGGACGTTGGTGAGGATGCCCAGGGTGCAGACGGCGGCGGCGAGGTACGGGGTCAGGGCGGCGAGCGAACCGGCGATGGGCCGGCTGCCGTGCGGCTGGACCCGGCGGGCGGCGGGCTTGGCCTCCTCCTCGGCGCCCCCTTCGCCCGAGCGGCGGGCGACCCAGGGCGCGTAGGCGAGCAGCATCGAGCCGGCGAACCATCCGGCGTCCAGGATCTGGCCGGAGCGGTAGTGCTCACGCAGCAGCGGTGAGCTGAACAGGGCGTCGCACAGCACCGTCAGCGCCAGCGCAGCGACCGCGGTGTTGATGGCCGAGCGGTGCACCGAGGAGCGCCGGAAGTGCAGCGCGAGCACCATGCTGACCAGCACGATGTCCAGCAGCGGATAGGCCAGCGACAGGGCGCTCTGGGCCACGCTGCGGCCCTGGAAGTGGGCGGTGTGGGCGAGCGCGAGGCTCCATGAGAGAGTGACCAGCGACCCGGCGATCAGCCAGGAGTCGAGGCCCAGACAGACCCAACCGGCCCTGGTCACGGGCCTCTTGGCGAGCACCAGCAGGCCCACGATGGCCGGCGGCGCGAAGAGCAGGAAGCAGAAGTCGGCCAGCGAGGGACTGGGTACCGTGACCCCTTCGACGACCTCGTACCAGCCCCACACGCCGTTGCCGAGGCCGGCCATCGCGGAGGACGCGGCGAACAGCATCCAGGCCGGACGGAACCGGCTGCGGCGCTTGCGTGCGTACAGCCCGCAGGAGACGGCCGCCAGGAACGCCGCGAAGCTGAGGCCGAAGTCCCCCATGATCGCGGCGGCTTCGGGAGATCCCCAGCCGAACGCCGCACCGATGGCATAGCCACCGCAGACCACGGCCAGCACGACCTGTGGCACCACGCTCGGGGGGTTGCCCGCCGACGCCGGCGGCCGGGAGAGCATCGCCCCGGGGGCGCTCACCGGACTCTCCCCTGCATCCGCACCGGGAGACGCCGCGCGCGACGCTCGTGGGGACCGCGCAGTATTCCCGCGGGCGTTCGTGGATCGTGCTTCTCGTTACTCGTCCATCGGCCGTACATCGCCCGTCGCCCCCCTCGAGTCCCGGATCGTTCGCACGCGCCGCGTCGTTCCCGGCGTCGTCCCCGCTCGGGACGATACACCAGTTCCGTCACTCAGGGACATAGCGTCTCTACGGAGCGTGACTAAGAGCGAAGGGCGAACACTCCTTGCAGTCGTACGGCCTCGTAGCGCTACGCGCAACCGGTTTCAGTCGGCCGTGGCGATCACGTTTCGCAGGGGCTCCCCGGCCGCGAAAAGCGTCAACTGGTCCCGCAGCAGCCGCTTCGCACGGGGCAGGAAGGCAGAACTGGGGCCACCGACGTGTGGAGTGACGAGCACGCCGGGAGCGTGCCACAACGGATGTCCGGGGGGCAGGGGTTCCGGATCGGTCACATCGAGCGCCGCGTACAGTCGTCCGGATTCCAGCTCGGCGAGAAGCGCCTTGGTGTCGACGACCTTGCCGCGCGCGACGTTCACCAGCAGTGCGCCGTCCTTCATCCGGGCCAGGAAAGCGCTTCCCACCAGGCCACGCGTGGCGTCGGTGAGCGGCGTCGCCAGCACGACGACGTCCGCGTCGGGCAGGAGGGCGGGCAGGTCGGAGAGTGGATGCACGGGACCGCGCACTGTGTCACGGGCGGTGCGTGCGAGGCGCGCCACCCGCGCACACTCAAAGGGTGTGAGCCGGTCTTCGATGGCACTGCCGATCGAACCATAGCCCACAATGAGGACCGATTTGTCGGCCAGCGCCGGGCGGAACTCCGGCCGCCACTCCCCCGCGTCCTGGGCCCGGACGAAGCCCGGGATGTCGCGCAGCGCCGCCAGGATCAGGGTGAGCGCCAGCTCCGCGGTGCTGGCGTCGTGCAGCCCGCGGGCGTTGCACAGGTGGGCACCGGAGGGCATGTCGGACAGCCCCGGGAGTATGTGGTCGACGCCCGCGGTGAGCGTCTGCACCGCCCGGACCCGGCTCATCCGGGACAGCGGGCGCAGGAGGGTCTCCACCTCCTTCATGTAGGGGACGGCGTAGAAGGCGCACCGGGCGGGGTCGGCCGGGTACTCGGGGCCGGCGTCCCAGTGGACGTAGTGGAGCCCCTCGGGCAGGCCCTCGATCTCGTCGGGCGGGATCGGGAGCCAGACGTCGTGCGCATCGGTGCGCTGCTCTGCTGTGGCCATGGCCCGAGGCTATGCGAAGAGACGTTCTGTTCAGACGTTAGTTTGGTCTGGCCCTTGACCGGGGGCGAGGGGACGGAGGCACAACCAGGTGGAGCGCAGGACAATCGGTGCGGCGACCCTTGACGTGGGCGCCATCGGACTCGGCTGTATGCCGATGAGCTGGGGGTACACCGAGTCGCAGCGCAGCTTGGACAGCTCGCTGCGGGCCGTGCACACCGCGCTGGACCGGGGGTGCAGCCTGCTGGACACCGCCGACATGTACGGCCCGTTCACCAATGAGCTGCTGGTGGGGCGGGTGCTCAAGGAGCGGCGCGCGGACGCGTTCGTGTCGACCAAGTGCGGGCTGCTGGTGGGTGAGCAGCACATCGTCGCCAATGGGCGGCCCGGTTACGTGAAGCGGGCCTGCGACGCCTCGCTGCGCCGGCTGCAGACCGACCGTATCGACCTCTACCAGCTGCACCGGGCCGATCCCGAGGTGCCCATCGAGGAGACCTGGGGGGCGATGGCGGAGCTGGTGGCGGCGGGGAAGGTGCGGTCGCTGGGGCTGTGCGCGGTGGGCGCGCGGGCGGTACGGCCGGCCCGTATGTCCCGTACGGGGCGGCGGCCGGCCACCGGGGCGCGGCCCCGGTCCCGGATGCACGACGGCACGCTGGCCCAACTGGAGCGCATCCAGCAGGTGTTCCCGGTCAGCGGTGTGCAGGCCGAGCTGTCCGTGTGGTCGCCGGAGGCGCTGGAGGCGCTGCTGCCGTGGTGCGAGTCGCGGGGCGTCGGCTTCCTGGCGGCGATGCCGCTGGGGAACGGCTATCTGACCGGCACCCTCACCCCGGGGCAGGGCTTCGAACCGGAGGACACACGGGCCCGCCACCCCCGCTTCACCGCCGAGATGATGGCCGCGAACCAGCCGGTGGTGGCCGGGCTGCGGCGGGTCGGCGCCCGGTACGGGGCGACGCCGGGGCAGGTGGCGCTGGCGTGGACGCTGGCGCAGGGCCGGCATGTCGTGCCGGTGCCGGGCACGAAGAAGGAGCGCTGGGCGGCGCAGAACGCCAAGGCCGTGGACCTGGTGCTCACCCGTGAGGACCTGGCGGAGATCGCCGCGCTGCCACCGGCCCGCGGGTCCTGGTACTAGTGACCTGAGTCAGAGATTCGTCGTTGGTTGGGTATGAGTCGTCCGGGTCCGAAGATTCCGCCGTTGTCGGTGACCGATGCGCAACGGGCTG
>NZ_JBSFJF010000037.1:0-79443 GCF_053597915.1 Streptomyces sp. NPDC001219
CCGCTACGAGAAGACCGCAACCATCTACCTGGCCGGACTCCACATCGCAGGCATCTTCCTCTGGTCAGCCAGATGATCCAAACGAAACTGCCTAGATGACCGACCCCGCGCCACCCTTGCCGTCCGAGACGGGACGGCCGGCGGCCTCCCATGCCTGCATGCCCCCCGCGACATTCACCGCGTCGAGACCCTGCTGGATCAGATACTGCGCCACCTGAGCCGAACGTCCGCCGACCCGGCACAGCACATACACCTTGCCACCGCCGGGAGCCGCCTCGGTCAACTCACCGTAGCGGGCGACGAATTCACTCATCGGGATGTGCAGAGCGCCTTCGGCGTGCCCCGCCTCCCACTCGTCGTCCTCCCGCACGTCCAGGAGGAAGTCCTCCGACGTGAGAACGTCGACACCGACCGTGGGCACAGAACCAAATTGCATGTTCCCGACGCTACCCGACCAGCTGCGCGAGGTACGTCTCGCGTTCCGCGACATCGGCGAGAAGCTTCTCGGCGATCTCCTCCAGCAGCGCGTCCGGGTCCTCCGGCGCCATCTTGATCATCGCGCCGATCGCACTCTCCTCCAGCTCGGCGGCCGCCGCGGCCAGCAGCTCCTTGCGCTCGGCCAGCCACTCCAGCCGCGCGTAGAGCTCCTCGCTCTCGCTGAGCCGCTCCTCGACCGGCGCGGGACCGGCCTCCCACTCCCGCGCCAGCTCGCGCAGCGCCGCCGCGTCACCCTGGGCATACGCCGTGTTGACCCGTGCGATGAAGGCGTCCCGGCGCGCACGCTCCGTGTCATCCCGCGCCAGGTCCGGGTGGGCCTTGCGCACCAGGTCGCGGTAGACCTTGCGGGCCTCTTCACTGGGCCGCACCTTCTGCGGCGGCTGCACCGACTGCTCGGTGAGCATGGCCTGAGCCTCGGCGAACAGGCCGTCCGACCCCATCCACCCGTGGAACAGCTCCTCGACCTCCGGCATCGGCAGCACCGACGCCCGTGCCTCGCGCGCCTTACGGATGTCCGCGGGATCGCCGGTACGCGCCGCCACCGCCTCGGCGATCTGCGCGTCCAGCTCGTCCAGCCGTGCGTACATGGGGCCGAGCCGCTGGTGGTGCAGGCGAGAGAAGTTCTCCACCTCCACCCGGAAGGTCTCCACCGCGATCTCGAACTCGATCAGCGCCTGCTCCGCGGCCAGCACCGCCTTCGCCAGCCGCCGGGTCGCCTCGTCCTGAGCAGCGGTCGCCTTGTCGTCCGGCGCCTCACCCGGCTCGGCCCCTGCCGCAGGCTGCTCCGCGCCCGCATCGGACTCCGCCGCGGCCTGATCGGCACCGGGCTCAGCCCCGTGCCCGGCCTGACCGGCACTCGTGCCAGGCGCTGCCGCGTCCTGATCCACGAGTGGCTCGGTCGGGGCACCCTGACCGAAGTCCAAGCCGTCCGGGCCCGTGGCCTGATCTTCCGAGCCGCCGCCGTGCCCGAGCCGGGTGTCCCGCCCGCCGCCGCGGGCGTCCGATGCCTGCGGGTCGGCCTGGGCGTCCGGGGTGCCCGGTACGTCCGGTCGGTGCTGGCCGTCCTGCGCGTTCTCCGCGTGCGAGTTCGTCACCCGGCCAGCGTACGGCCCCACGTGACACGGCTCTCCACGGCCATTCCCTCGCTTGGGGCGCTGCGCTTGGGGGCCCTCCCCTCCCCCCAGCCCACCCCCTCCCGCCTCCCGCCCCATCGCCCCAGCCCAGCCCAGCCCAGCCCTAAGCAGCCAAGCCAGCAGTCAGACCCCAAACCACCCGTCGCCTCCCCCTCACACCCCCAGCTCTGCCGCGATGCGCCCGTTCTTCACTGCTGTGGTCAGTGCCGCGTGGTCCGCTTCCGTGCGGTCCGCGTAGGAGGCCGCGAAGGTCGCTATGGCGTCGTCCAGTTCTTCGTTCTTGCCGCAGTAGCCGGCCAGCAGGCGTGGGTCGGCGCTGTGGGAGTGTGCGCGGGCCAGGAGGGCGCCGGTCATCCGGGCGTAGTCGTCCATCTGGTCACCGGACAGCTGTGTCGGGTCCACGCTGCCCTTGCGGTTTCTGAACTGGCGGACCTGGAAGGGCAGTCCCCCTTGTGGGCCGTTGTCCGTGCCCGTGCCGGCCGTGCCCGGCGACGCCACGCCCCGCACCGTCGTCCAGCCCAGCAGGATGTCGCTGACCACCTGCATCCGGCGCTGCCCGAGCACCACGCGGCGGCCCTCGTGCACCACCGACGGAACGGGGAAGCCGGCCTTCTCCACGAAGGGGGCCAGCACCGAACGACGGGCCTCCTTCACCTGCAGGACCAGCGGCTCGCCCCGGTGGTCCAGCAGCAGCACGACATACGACCGCAGGCCCACGCTGCCCGTGCCGACCACGCGGAAGGCCACATCGTGCACCACGTACCGCGCCAGCAGGGGCAGCCGGTGTTCGGCGATCGTGTCCAGATAGCCGGTGAGGGACGCGGCCACGGCTGCCGCCTCCTCATCCGGCACCCGCCGCAGCACCGGCTGCGCGTCCACGAACCGGCGGCCGCCGTCCGCTGCCGGCTCCGTCGCCTTGGCCGCGTATCGCGCGCTGGTGTTCTTACGGGCCTTCTCCGCGACCTGCTCCAGCGTCCCCAGCAGATCCCGGGCGTCGCTGTGCGAGACCAGCTCCTCGTCGGCGATCGCGTTCCACGCCTCGATGACCGGCCGCTTGGCCAGCAGCCGCATCGTGCGCCGATAGGAGCCCGCCACGTCACGCGCCGCCTTGCGGCACTCGTCCTCGTCGGCGCCCGCCTCCCGGCCGGCCAGCACGACCGATGTGGCGAGCCGCTTCACATCCCACTCCCACGGCCCGTGCAGGGTCTCGTCGAAGTCGTTGAGGTCGATGACGAGGCCACCGCGGGCGTCGCCGTAGAGGCCGAAGTTGGCGGCGTGCGCGTCTCCGCAGATCTGGGTGCCGATGCCGGTCACCGGGCCGGCGGCCAGGTCGTACGCCATCAGGCCGGCGGAGCCGCGGAGGAAGGCGAAGGGGCTCGCGGCCATCCGCCCGACCCGTATCGGCGTCAGCTCGGGCAGCCGGCCGGCGTTGGACTCCTCGACCGCCGCCACTGCGTCCGGTCGCCCGTCCGTGATCGGCAGCTCGGCCTGCCCGGAACGCGGGAGCCTCTCCCGCAGGGCCCGCCCAACGGCCTTGGGCGACGGCCCCGCTGTCTCTGGATGGGCAAACCCCGGTACGTACGGCACACGCGGCATAGCGGGCCACCTCCCCCTTCACGACCTGTGTTGTCGATGTCCCTGCGGTTGTTGTTGATGTCCCTGCGGTGCAGTGTCGCTGTCCGATGCTGCTGTGTCTCCATGCAGCGCCGCCGTGTTCTGCGCGCTCCGCATCTTCTGCATTGACCTCCGCATGCTCTGCGTTGATCTGTGCATCTTCTGCGTGGTTCCACACTGCTCTGCTCTGCCTGGAACAACGCCCCTGCTGCGTCCTTCCGTGCACCGGGCGGTTCCGGCCCGCCGACACGCATGACGTTACCGAGGCCCCGGCACGCCCCGCAGAGCCTGTGGATAACTCTCCAGAGCCGCTACACGCCCACCGCCTCCGCCATCTCCTCTTCCCCCTCCTCCAGCGCCACGGCGGCATCCCCGGCCCCGTGGACCGGAGCCGCGAGAGCCGGTTCCGGCACCGTCGCCGCCACCGCGGCCGCCGCCACGGCCGCGGCCTGGGCCGTCTCCTCCGCCTCCGCGGTACGCCGCCGCTTCTCGGCCAGCGCCGCCACACCGACCGTCACCAGGCCGACGACCAGCCACCCCACCAGCGACCAGACGTGACCCGGCAGGCCGTAGCCGTCGAAGTAGACATGGCTGCGGGAGCCTTCCACGAAGCCCGCGCCGTTCCAGAAGGAGTGCAGCGCGGCGAAGAACCCGTTCTGCATCTCGGGGCGGAAGATCCCGCCGGAGGACGTGAAGTTGAGCATCACGAAGAGGGTCATCACACCGAGCGTCGTCCAGCGCTTGAGGAAGGTATGCAGGCCGGTGCCGATGAGCAGAATGCCCGCCGAGTAGAGCCAGGCCAGCGCCCACAGTCCGCCGAGGCCGTGGTCGACCAGGTGGAAGACCGGACCGGCGAACGCCGTCCCGATGAGGGCGACCACGAAGGAGACGCCGAGGGCCAGCGCCGTCCGCAGCCGGAGCGGCAGCACGGCTCCGGCGCCGCCGATCACCGCGACCGACGCATACGAGCCGATGCTGATCGCGACCAGCAGGAAGAAGATCCCCTGCCCCGTCGGGTCGTCCTCGGCGGGCGGTGCCACGTCCGTGACCTTCAGCGGGGCACCCTGGTGCGCCGCGATCGGGGTGAAGACCTTCTGGGCGACGGTTGCGCTGGTGTCGGAACCAGCCGTCGCCACCAGCAGCTCGGGCACGGGCGCCGCCAAGCCCGCCGCCCCGCCGGCACCGGCCCTGCCCGCCGATCCACTCGACGCCCCCGCCGCACGCCCCACTCCGTGCGCACCCTGCGCGCCCTTCACGTCCTTCGAAGCCTTCGCCGCCTGCTTGCTCTCCGCGGGCATCACATACGCCCCGAAGATGTCCTGGTGCCTGAGCCGGTCGACCGCCGCCGACCGGTCAGCGACGGTCCGTACCTCCAGCTCACCGTCCGCCTTGTCGTTGATCGACTGGGCGAGCAGCTGGGCGCTGGGGCCCGATCCGACGACCGCGACGGGCAGATGGTGCGGCACGGGGTGCGCGAAGGCCCCCAGATACGCCAGCCCCATCCCGATGCACATCAGCAGCGGGGTGATCAGGTGCGTCAGGACGTGACGCAGCCCGGCGGTGTGGGCGGACCGTGCGGAACGGTGGTCGCTTCGGTGGTCGGGACGTCGGACCGTACTCATGGGGCCTCGCCTTCTCAGCTCGTCGGCTCAGCTGTCGCCACTGGGCTGGTCTTCACCTCAGCCCGAGCCCGCGGAGCCTGGACCGGTCCCGGACCGGCGGGCCCACGGGTAAAACAGTTGGCTTCTACAACTCTCTATCGCGTTGTACTATACAACTACCTCTACGAAAGGCAACCCGTGGCTCACCGCGAGGACTCCGTCGAGACCATCCAGCAGGAGATGACCGCGTTCGCCCGCCGCGCCCGCGCGACCGCCGCCCGGATGCACCCCGAGCTGTCACTGGTCTCCTACACGCTGCTGGCGCACCTCGATGACCAGCAGGGATGCCGCGCCACGGATCTCGCGGCGCACTACTTCCTGGACAAGTCCACAGTCAGCCGACAGATCGCCGCACTGGAGAAGCTCGGGTTCGTCGAGCGCCGCGTCGACCCGGAGGACCACCGCGTCCAGGTGCTGCACCCCACGGACAAGGGCGCCCAGGTGCTCGCCAACGTCACCGCCAGCCGCCGCCAGGCGTTCCACGAGCGGCTGGCCGACTGGGAAGAGGAGGACCTCGACCGCTTCGCGACCTATCTGCGCCGCTACAACGCCGCCCAGGAGCGGCTGGGGTGACACACCCGCCCGAGGGCAGGGACCGCCACGCCGCCCGCCGGCACTCCCGCCCCGGCGGCGCCTACTTCCGGAACCGCTGCGGGCACTGCCCACCGTCGGCCAGGTAGGTCTCCGCCCAGCGCCCCAGCTCCTTGAGTGCGGGCTCCATGGCCCGCCCGGCCTCCGTGAGCCGGTAGGAGACGCGCAGCGGCGGCCCCGCGTCCACCTCACGGACGACCAGGCCGGTCGACGCCAGCTCCATGAGGCGGTCGGAGAGCATCCGCTCACTGATCCCGGGGATGGCCCGCCGCAGATCGGCGAAGTGCACCGGACCCGGCATCAGGGTGGCGACGATCAGCCCCGTCCAGCGCTTCCCGAACAGCTCGAAGACGCGCGTCATGCCGCCGTCGACCTGCCTGCACATCGCCTCGCCGTGGTCCGCCATGCCCCCAGGGTACCGCCTTCCCGTTGGCTACTGCGGAAAAGTAAGTACCTGTGCTATCAATAGTCACGTACGGAATTCAACCAGTGGTCGAGCGCCGCCCGGCCGCCTATGGAAGGACCGGTCCCCATGGCCACTCTTCTGCTCATCGACTCCTCCCTCTTCCCCGAGGGCGGCTCCGCCTCCCGCTCGGTCACCGCAGCCTTCCGCAAGGCCTGGGAGGAACAGCACCCCGACGGCACCGTGATCCACCGCGACCTGGCCGCCGACCCGCTGCCGCACCTCGACGGCATCGGCGCCTCCGCCGGCTTCTCCGACCCCGCCACCCACACCCCCGAGCAGCAGGCGGCCTTCGCACTGCGGGTTCAGCTCGCCGAGGAGCTGGAGCAGGCCGACGCGGTCGTCATAGGCGCGCCGATGTACAACTTCACGATCCCGTCCACGCTGAAGGCATGGCTCGACCAGGTGATCATCATGGGCCGCACGTCGGGTCAGCAGCCGTCGGCCAAGGGCACCCCGGTCACCGTCGTCGCCAGCCGCGGCGGCTCCTACGCGCCGGGCACGCCCCGTGAGCCCTTCGAGTACGTGCAGAACTACCTGGCGGCCGTACTGAACGGCGGGCTGGGCCTCGAGGTCGACTTCATCGTCCCCGAGCTGACCATGGCCCCGAACAACCCGGCCATGGCCGAGCTGATCCCGCTCTACGAGACCTCCCGCGACCAGGCCCACAAGGACGCGGAGGCCAAGGCCAAGACCCTCGCCGAGCAGCTCGCCGCCTGAGCCCGGCCGGGACGCCCGAGCCGGAGTGCGGGCTCCGGCACGGTTTCCCACGCCCTTCCGCAGCCACCTCCGGGCGGGCGGCCGCCCACGGCGCCCCGCCCGCACCCGCAGGAAACCCGGATGTGACGTCGGCCTCAGCGCCCCACCCGAGGCCCGCCACCCGGGACGCCGCCACCCAAGCCGTGACAGCCACGCACCCGTGACATAGCCAACAACGTGACGAGCACAACGAAAGACCCCCGGTCTCCGGATTTCTCCGGAGACCGGGGGTCTCATCTGTGCGCGAGGGGGGAGTTGAACCCCCACGCCCTTTCGGGCACTGGAACCTGAATCCAGCGCGTCTGCCTATTCCGCCACCCGCGCATGAGTGCTGCCGGTTGATTCTCTCACGCGATCCGGGCCGTTCGGTCCGGGTCCGCTGCGAGCGCCTTCCGACATCCAGAACACTAGCACGGTGTCAGGGGTGCCTTCACACGCCTTTCCCCCGGTCCCCGCCTCGCGGCAACCCGGGCGGCCACCAGGGCGGCCACCAGGGCGGCACCCCCTCTCACCGTGGGCATTCGCGGAGCGCTGCCCAAAGGGTCCACACTCGCGGTAGTCGACATCGGGGTGCGGGCCCCCCGGTCCGCCTCCGGGCCGGCCGGGCACGGCCGGCACCCGCGTCACGTCCGACTCCGGCCCCCGCCCGGCCGGAGCGGTCGGCGGTTGCGGGACACTGTGTTCGGGGCACATCTACGATCGCAGTGCACGAACAGTGGGCAGGAGCAAACGAGCACCGGGCAACCCTGTGAGGGGCGACACTCGTCCTCAAGGCGGGAAAGGGGAACCAGCCGATTTCCCGACGCGTGGATACGATCAGTAAGCAGTATCAGGACGACTCGATCAGGACGACCCCGTCGAAGACTGAGGAAGGAGGTGCCCCGTGGGAGTACTGAAGCGTTTCGAGCAGCGTCTCGAAGGTCTCGTCAACGGCACCTTCGCCAAG
This sequence comes from Streptomyces sp. NPDC001219, assembly GCF_053597915.1. Taxonomy (NCBI): domain Bacteria; kingdom Bacillati; phylum Actinomycetota; class Actinomycetes; order Kitasatosporales; family Streptomycetaceae; genus Streptomyces; species Streptomyces sp. NPDC001219. The sequence continues at coordinate 7,666 of NZ_JBSFJF010000037.1, forward strand.
GTGTTCAAGTCCGAGGTGCAGCCCGTTGAGATCGCCGGCGCGCTGCAGCGCGAGTGCGACAACAACGCCACCATCTGGAACCGCGACCGCACGGTCGTCCCCAACGACTTCATCGTCGAGCTGAGCACCCCCGACTACGAGCGGCTGAGCCCCTACAGCGGGCAGCTCGGCGACGAGCTGTCCAGCATGGTCCGCGACTACGCCAAGCAGCAGCGGTACACCTTCATGGGCTCGATCAAGGTCCATCTGGAGAAGGCCGACGATCTCGACACCGGCCTGTACCGCGTCCGCAGCCGTACGCTCGCCTCCAGCTCGTCGCAGGACCAGCCGGGCCCCGCTGCCGACCGCCGCTCCGCCGCGCCCCCGCGCGGCGGCCAGCCCGGCGGCGGCCATGTGAGCCCGCCCCCCATGCCTTCGGCCCCGCCCCCCGGCGGCGCGCAGTCCGTACCCCGTACGGCACCGCCCGGTGCAGGACCGCAGCCCCAGGCGCAGACACGGCGCTGGATCGAGATCAACGGCACCCGCCACCAGATCTCGCGCCCCACACTCGTGCTGGGTCGCAGCACCGAAGCCGACGTACGGATCGACGACCCGGGTGTCTCCCGGCGTCACTGTGAGATCCGGGTCGGAACGCCCCCCATGATCCAGGATCTGGGCTCCACGAACGGCATCGTGGTGGACGGGCAGCACACCACTCGCGCTAATCTCCGCGACGGCTCGCGGATTGTCGTGGGCAGTACCACCATCGTTTACCGGCAAGCCGAAGGGTGAAGCGGGGGCAATGTCAGAGCTGACCCTCACGGTCATGCGGTTGGGTTTCCTCGCCGTACTGTGGCTGTTCGTCATCGTGGCCGTTCAGGTCATCCGCAGCGATCTGTTCGGCACACGCGTCACACAACGCGGTGCCGCCCGTCGCGGCGGTCAGGAAGCACGTGCGCAGCGCCAGGCCGCCGCGCCACCGCAGCAACAGCAGCGCCGCCAGGAAGGCGGCCGCGGCAACAACAACCGGCAGCGCCGCGGCGCACCCACCAAGCTGGTGGTCTCCGAGGGCTCGCTGACCGGCACCACCGTCGCCCTCCAAGGCCAGACCATCTCCCTGGGCCGTGCGCACGACTCCACCATCGTGCTGGACGACGACTACGCGTCCAGCAGGCATGCCAGGATCTACCCGGACCGTGACGGCCAGTGGATCGTCGAGGATCTCGGTTCCACCAACGGCACGTACCTGGACCGGACCCGACTGACGACCCCGACACCGATTCCGCTGGGAGCCCCGATCCGCATCGGCAAGACCGTCATCGAGCTGCGGAAGTAGTACGACAATGAGCGAGCGGAGCGAGCGAGCCGCGGCGGTCCACTCGGCGGACCCGGGCGTGCTCCCGACCGGAGGGTGGGCAGTGTGGCTCGAAGAGACCGGCTGTACCCCGAGCCGACGGGTGAGGTGCGCATGAGTCTGTCACTGCGCTTCGCCGCCGGATCGCACAAGGGCATGATCCGCGAGGGCAACGAGGACTCCGGCTACGCCGGGCCGCGGCTGCTCGCCATCGCCGACGGCATGGGCGGCCAGGCCGCCGGTGAGGTCGCCTCCTCCGAGGTGATCTCCACACTCGTCCAGCTCGACGACGACGTCCCCGGCTCCGACCTCCTGACCTCGCTGGGGGCGGCCGTCACGCGCGCCAACGACCAGCTGCGGGTCATGGTCGAGGAGGACCCCCAGCTGGAGGGCATGGGCACGACCCTGACCGCCCTGCTGTGGACCGGGCAGCGGCTCGGCCTCGTGCACGTCGGCGACTCGCGCGCCTATCTGCTGCGCGACGGCGCCCTGACCCAGATCACCCAGGACCACACCTGGGTGCAGCGGCTGGTCGACGAGGGCCGGATCACCGAAGAGGAAGCCACCACCCATCCGCAGCGGTCGCTGCTGATGCGGGCGCTGGGCAGCGGCGATCATGTCGAGCCCGATCTGTCGATCCGCGAGGTGCGGGCCGGCGACCGGTACCTGATCTGCTCGGACGGGCTGTCCGGGGTGGTCAGCCACCAGACGCTGGAAGACACCCTCGCCAGCTACCACGGTCCGCACGAGACGGTGCAGGAGCTGATCCAGCTCGCGCTGCGCGGTGGCGGACCCGACAACATCACCTGCATCGTCGCCGATGTCCTGGACGTGGACGGCAACGACACGATGGCCGGCCAGCTCAACGACACCCCGGTCATCGTCGGTGCCGTCGCGGAGAACCAGCACCAGCTCAGCGACCCGAGCACGCTCCAGACGCCCGCCGCCCGGGCCGCCGAACTCGGCCGGCCCGGCGGGCCGAACCCGGGTGCCCCGGGCGGTGCCTTCGGGCCGCCCGGCAGCGGTGACCCGGAGGTCGGCGGACAGCCGCAGGGCTCGTTCGGCGCGTTCATGGACGAGGACTTCGTCAAGCCCCGGCGGCGCGGGCGGTGGCTCAAGCGGTCGCTGTTCATCGCGCTGGCGCTGGCCGTCGTGGGCGGCGGCTGCTACGCGGGCTACAACTGGACGCAGACCCAGTACTTCGTCGGCGCCAAGGACGACCACGTCGCGCTCTACCGGGGCATCAGCCAGGACCTCGCGTGGATCAGGCTCAATGGCGTGGACGAGGACCACCCCGAGATCGAACTCAAGTACCTGCCGCAGTACCAGCGGAATCAGGTCAAGGAGACGATCGCGGTCGACAGCCGCACACAGGCGGGCGAGAAGGTCACCGAGCTGAGCAAGCAGGCCAACGCCTGCCGCAGCAAGGAGCAGCGGGAGGCCGCCGAGCGGGACGCGGCGCGTCATCCCGGCCGCGGCCAGACGGGCACGCCGAAGAAGCCCGGCTCCCCGTCACCGTCCACTTCGCCGAGCGCCAAGCCCGGCAGCACCGGCAAGAACAGCGGCACCGGCACGGCCGGCACGCTGGCGGCGACCACGTCTCCGTCTCCCAATGCCACTCCCAGCCAGGCCCCTTCCCAGGAACAGCTGAAGCTGGAAAAGAATTGCAGCACCCAGCAGTGAGGGCGTAGGGGGCCGTAGATCTCATGAGCAGCAGCACCACCAACACCACCACCATCGGCAATATCGGAGCCCCGAGCCGCCGCAACACCGAGCTGGCGATGCTCGTCTTCGCTGTGCTGATTCCGGTGTTCGCGTACGTCAACGTCGGCCTGGCGAAGGACGGTACGGTGCCGGCCGGTGTGCTGGGCTACAGCCTCGGGCTCGGCCTGCTGGCGGGCGTCGCGCATCTCGTCGTCCGCAAGTGGGCGCCATACGCCGATCCGCTGATGCTGCCCATCGGCACCCTGCTCAACGGCCTGGGTCTGATCTTCATCTGGCGGCTGGACCAGGAGCCCTCGCTGGGCAAGGCGATGGCTCCCAACCAGCTGATGTGGTCGACCTTCGGTGTCGCCCTCTTCCTCGGCATCCTGATCTTCCTCAAGGACCACCGCGTCCTGCAGCGCTACACCTACATCTCGATGGTGGTCGCGCTGGTGCTGCTGGTCGCCCCGGTGTTCTTCCCCGGTGTGAACGGCGCAAAGATCTGGATCACGATCCCGGGTCTCGGCTCGCTGCAGCCCGGTGAGTTCGCGAAGATCATCATCGCGATCTTCTTCGCCGGCTATCTGATGGTGAAGCGGGACGCGCTGGCGCTGGCCAGCCGCCGCTTCATGGGCCTGTACCTCCCCCGCGGCCGCGACCTCGGCCCGATCCTCGTCATCTGGGCGCTGAGCCTGATGATCCTGGTCTTCGAGACCGACCTGGGTACCTCGCTGCTCTTCTTCGGCCTGTTCGTCGTGATGCTGTACGTGGCGACCGAGCGGACCAGCTGGATCGTGTTCGGTCTGCTGCTCAGCGCCGGCGGCGCGGTCGCGGTGGCGACGTTCGAGTCGCACGTCCAGACGCGTGTGCACAACTGGCTCAACCCGCTGGAGCTGCTCAACGGCGGTGTCACCGAGACCGCCCAGGCCATGTACTCCTTCGGCTCCGGCGGCATCCTCGGCTCCGGTCTGGGACAGGGCTACTCCCGCCTCATCCTGGGCATCGCGCCGAAGAGTGACTACATTCTCGCCACGGTCGGTGAGGAGATCGGGCTGGCCGGCCTGATGGCCATCCTGATGCTCTACGGCCTGCTGATCGAGCGCGGTATCCGTACGGCGCTGGCGGCCCGTGACCCGTTCGGCAAGCTGCTGGCGATCGGCCTGTCCGGCGCCTTCGCCCTGCAGGTCTTCGTCGTCGCCGGTGGTGTGACCGGCCTGATCCCGCTGACGGGTATGACGATGCCGTTCCTCGCCCAGGGTGGTTCGTCCGTGATCGCCAACTGGGCACTGATCGCGATCCTGCTCCGGATCAGCGACACCGCGCGCCGCCCGGCGCCGGCCCCCGCCCCGTCCACCGACGCCGAGATGACCCAGGTGGTCCGTCCGTGAACAAGCCCCTGCGCCGGGTCGCGATCTTCTGCGGCCTGCTCGTCCTCGCCCTCCTGGTCCGCGTCAACTGGGTGCAGTTCGTCCAGGGTGACGAGCTCAAGAACGACCCGCACAACCGCCGGGTCGCCATCGAGCGCTACAGCACTCCGCGCGGCAACATCATCGTCGACGGCAAGGCCATCACCGGCTCCACGACCACCGACAGCGGCGACTTCAAGTACAAGCGGACGTACAAGAACGGCAGGATGTGGGCGCCGGTCACCGGCTACGCCTCACAGGCCTTCGACGCCAACCAGCTCGAGAAGCTCAACGACGGCATTCTCACCGGCACCGACGACAGGCTCTTCTTCAGCCGCACGGTCGACATGTTCACCGGCAGCAAGCAGAAGGGCGGCAACGTGGTGACCACCCTCGACGCCAAGGCCCAGAAGGCCGCCTTCAACGGCCTCGGCAAGCAGAAGGGCGCGGTCGCCGCGATCAACCCGGAGACCGGCGCGATCCTGGCGCTGGCCAGCACCCCGTCCTACGACCCGTCCACCTTCGCGGGGATGAGCAACAAGGACGCCGAGGCGTACAACGGGCTGCAGAAGAAGAACAACGCCGACGAGCCGATGCTCAACCGGGCGCTGCGCCAGACCTACCCGCCCGGCTCCACCTTCAAGGTCGTCACGGCCTCGGCGGCCCTGGAGAACGGCCTCTACGACGGCGTCGACACCAACACCCGGTCGCCGCTGCCCTACACGCTCCCCGACACCTCGGGCGTCGAGCTGAAGAACGAGGGCAACATCCCCTGCAAGAACGCCACCCTGCGGGAGGCGCTGCGGGTGTCCTGCAACACCGTCTTCGGCAAGATCAGCGCCGACCTCGGCAACAAGAAGATGAAGGCCGAGGCGGAGAAGTTCGGCTTCAACGACCCGGGGATCAACACCCCGGTCCGCGCCTCGGAGAGCATCTTCCCCGAGGACAACCGGCCGCAGAACGCGATGGCCGGCATCGGCCAGGCCTCCAACCGCGCCACGCCGCTGCAGATGGCCATGGTCGCCTCGGCGGTCGCCAACGACGGCAAGCTGATGAAGCCGTACATGGTCGACCGGCTGGTCGCGACGAACCTCAACGTGGTCCAGCAGCACACTCCGCAGGAGATGAGCCAGCCGCTCAGCCCGGAGAACGCGCAGAAGGTCCAGAGCATCATGCAGACCGTGGTCAAGTCGGGAACGGGAACCAACGCCCAGATCCCGGGCGTCACAGTGGGCGGCAAGACGGGTACCGCGCAGCACGGCGAGGACAACAAGGACAATCCGTACGCCTGGTTCATCTCCTACGCGAAGACCGACAAGGGCACGCCGGTCGCGGTCGCGGTCGTCATTGAGGGATCGGACACGCTCCGGGACGACATCGCCGGCGGAAAGCTCGCAGCTCCGATCGCGAAGCACGTCATGCAGGCGGTACTCGAAGGCGAGAAGTGACGCGGATCATGCCAATACCGGTCACGTATCAGGTTGCGGCTCCGGCCCGGTCCGGTACGGCGTGGCGGGTACGGTATGCCCGGACAGCACACCGCCGGACCACACACCGGTGCGGTCGGGACTGACGGAGAGGGCTGGAGAAGCTTATGGAAGAGCCGCGTCGCCTCGGCGGCCGGTACGAGCTGGGCTCGGTGCTCGGCCGCGGTGGCATGGCCGAGGTGTACCTCGCGCATGACACCCGCCTGGGCCGCACCGTGGCTGTGAAGACGCTGCGGGTGGACCTCGCCCGTGATCCGTCCTTCCAGGCCCGGTTCCGCCGTGAGGCCCAGTCGGCCGCCTCGCTTAACCATCCGTCTATCGTCGCGGTCTACGACACCGGCGAGGACTACGTCGACGGTGTCTCGATCCCGTACATCGTCATGGAGTACGTCGACGGCTCCACGCTCCGTGAGCTGCTGCACTCGGGAAGAAAGCTGCTGCCCGAGCGCTCGCTGGAGATGACCACCGGTGTGCTCCAGGCGCTGGAGTACTCGCACCGGGCCGGCATCGTCCACCGCGACATCAAGCCGGCCAACGTCATGCTGACGCGCACCGGCCAGGTCAAGGTCATGGACTTCGGCATCGCCCGCGCCATGGGTGACGCCGGCATGACGATGACGCAGACCGCGGCGGTCATCGGCACCGCCCAGTACCTCTCGCCCGAGCAGGCCAAGGGTGAGCAGGTCGACGCCCGCTCCGACCTGTACTCCACCGGCTGTCTGCTGTACGAGCTGCTCACGGTGCGGCCGCCGTTCGTCGGTGACTCACCGGTCGCGGTGGCCTACCAGCATGTCCGCGAGGAGCCGCAGAAGCCGAGCAACTTCGATCCCGAGATCTCGCCGGAGATGGACGCCATCGTCCTGAAGGCGCTGGTCAAGGACCCGGACTACCGCTATCAGTCGGCGGACGAGATGCGGGCAGACATCGAGGCGGCGCTCGACGGCCAGCCGGTCGCGGCGACCGCCGCCATGGGCGCGGGCGGCTACGACCAGGACCAGCCGACGACCATGCTGCGTCCGCAGGACCCGGCCGGCCAGACCTCCATGCTTCCGCCGATGAACCCGGACGACGGGGGCTACGACGACCGTGGCGACCGTCGCCGCGGTGGCGGTCAGAAGAAGAGCAACACCTCGACGATCCTGCTGGTGATCGCGGCCGTGCTCGTCCTGGTCGGTGCGATCTTCATCGGCAAGGCGATGTTCACCGGCAACAACAAGGGTGGCTCGGTGACGGTGCCCAACCTCGTCGGCAAGAAGAGCGCCGAGGCGAAGGAGTCCGGACGGAACGCCGGGTTCAAGGTCTCCGAGGACGGTCGCAAGGCCTGCGACAACGTCAAGCGGAACCAGATCACCGAGCAGAGTCCGAAGCCCGGCACCACGATCGACAAGAACGACACGGTCAAGTTCATTCTGTGCACGGGGGCGGTCAAGGTCACCGTTCCCGACGTGGAGGACCTCTCGTACGAGAACGCCGTCGACCGCCTCAAGCGCAAGGGCTTCACGCGCATCCGGCAGGTCAACAAGGAGTCCGAGCGGACCCCGAACACCGTGCTCAGCCAGGACCCCAAGGCCCAGAGCGAGGCGCCGAAGAGCACGGAGATCGTCCTCACCGTCGCCCAGGAGTCCCCCAAGCGGAACGTCCCGGACGTCAAGGGCCAGGACTTCGCGGCCGCCGAGAAGCAGCTGAAGGCCATCGGCTTCGAGGTCAGCAAGAGTGAGCAGGACGTCACCGACCCGAACCAGGTCGGCAAGGTCCTCGCCCAGAGCCCCGACGGCAACACCCAGGCCAGCGAAGGCTCGACGGTGACCCTCACCATCGGCAAGGCGGGGGCGCAGACGCCGGTGCCGAACGTCGTCGGCCAGCCGGTGAAGGTGGCGAAGAAGGCGCTTCAGCAGGCCGGCTTCACCAATATCCAGTTCGCCCCCGGCAGCCAGCAGGACGACAACGCCCGCGTGGTCTCCCAGGACCCGCCGCAGGAGACCCCGTCCGACCCGGCGACCACCACCGTGACGCTGACCACCATCGGTGGCGGTAACGGCAATGGCGGTAACGGCGGCGACGGCGGCGGCTTCCTCGGCGGAGCCTTCGGCTGAGGCCGTTGGCCGGCGGTCCCTTCCGGCCAGGCACAACGAAGCCCCGGCAGCCCTCCAAGGGCGCCGGGGCTTTCGGTTGCGCGCACGCGGCCAGGGCCGTGCGGACCGGCGCCTGCCGTTCGGACCGCGTTAGCGGAGTTCCTTCGGCGGCGTGCGGTCCGCGTCGACCTTCTCGGTCCGCTCCAGCTCGCCCCAGACGACATAGCGGTAGGTCGAGGTGTAGACCGGGGTGCAGGTCGTGAGGGTGATGTAGCGGCCCGCCTTGTGCTTGCCGGATTCCTTGGGGATGTCGTCGAGGACGTCCACGTTGTACTTCGAGGTCTCGGGCAGGGTCGCGAAGACCTTGTAGACGTACCAGGTGTCCTTGGTCTCGAAGACGACCGGGTCGCCGTCCTTGAGCTTGTCGATGTTGTGGAACTTCGCGCCGTGGCCGTCGCGGTGCGCGGCGAGCGTGAAGTTGCCCTTCTTGTCCTTGGGCAGCCCCGACTTGACCGGCTTGGTGTAATAGCCGGCCACGCCCTCGTTGAGGATCTTGGAGTCGGTGCCCTTCTCGACCAGCACCTCGCCGTTGTTCATCGCCGGCACGTGCAGAAAGCCGATGCCGTCCTTGGTGTCCAGCTCCCCCGGCCCCTTCGGCCCGCTGCGCGCCCAGTGCTTGCGCACCTGGTCACCGTGCTTGTGCGCTTCACGGTCGGCGAGGACGTTGGTCCACCAGAGCGAGTAGGCGACGAACAGGCCCAGGATCAGCCCGACCGTGATCAGCAGCTCGCCGATGACGCTGACGGTGGAGGCGATGGCCCGGCGCACTCGGCGCGGTGCGAGCGGCGGCGCGGAACGGTCGCATGCCTCGTCGTTTCCGGTGGCAGTCACCGCGTAGCACCCCTCTTGTGTTTGCTCAGCCGGCGAGCGCGTCCGGTTTGCCCTTGCTCCGCGGCCGCTCGTCGACCATCTTGCCCCAGACGATCATCCGAAAGGTACTGGTGAACTCCGGGGTACAGGTCGTCAGGGTGATGTAGCGGCCGGGCCGGGTGAATCCCGAGCCGGGCGGCACCGGACCGATCACGCTGGTGTTGCTCGGAGACGTCTGCGGGAGGATGCTCTCCATCTCGTACGTGTAGTACGAGCTCTTCGTCTCGACGATGATCTTGTCGCCCTTGGTGAGCCGGTTGACGTAGCGGAACGGCTCGCCGTGGGTGTTGCGATGGGCCGCCACCGCGAAGTTGCCCTTCTTGTCCCAGGGCATCGCGGTCTTGATCCCGCTGTTCTTGTCGTAGTGACCGACCATGCCGTGGTCCAGCACCTTGTGCTTGTCGATCCCCTCGGCTATCGGGGCCTTCACGTCCAGCTTGGGGATATACATGATCCCGAAGCGCTCACCGTCCGCGAGGTTCTTCTTCTCGCCGCCGCCCTTGTCCCACTCGTGCTGAAGGTTGCTGGCGGCGCCGCCCGCCTCCTGTTCGGCCATGACGTTCGTCCACCACAGCTGATAGGTGACGAACAGCAGCATCAGCACACCGAGGGTGATGAACACCTCGCCCAGCGCGCGGCTGGCGATCAGGCTGGGACTGTCCTTGGCGGCGCGTGCGGCCTGGCGGGCCTCCAGCCGGGACATGGGGGCGGACGCCGGTTCCGCGGCGGTGTCAGCGGCCGTTGCCGTAGCGGCGGCGGCGCCACCATGGCGTCCGCGCCTGCCGCCCCGCTTGGCGGCCTCCTGAGCGGCCTTGCGCCGGGCCGCTCGTCCTCCGGGCGCCGGGGCCGTCGTCGTTTCACGTGAAACGGTCGCGCCTGTTTCACGTGAAACGGTGTCCCCGTCGGGGCTCTCGGCCTGGCGCAGCGCCATGGTCTCGTCGTCCTGCCAGGACGCGGGGGTGGCGGCCGCCGGAGCGGGGCTCCCGGCCTGGTCCTGGCGCACCCGCGGAGCGGGGGCCGACGGCGCGGGGGCCTCGGGGGCGGTATCGCGCGGGGGTATCGGCTCGGAGGTGGCCGGGCGGGGGACGTGACCGGAGCCGTACGCCGGGCCGTAGGCGGCCGCCTGAGGGCCGTACGACGGCTGATCCTGCCGGGAGGGCGGCTCGGGCTCCAGATGCGGCCGGAACCACGGTGAGCCCTGCGTCATGCCCTCCTGAGCGGGTTTGCCCCGCCGACGGCCCCGGCCCGGCTGGCCGTACGGACCGGGGGCGGGCGCCTGCGGCGTCCGGCCCGGCAGCGGATCGGTCAGCGGGTCGGCCAGCCGCTCCACCGCAGCCTCGAACGCATCGGGCGGGCCGTACGGGTCCTGCGGAGAGGAGGACCGCGCCGGCTCGTTCGGCTCATAGGGTCTTTCTTCACGTTCGGGGCGCAGAGCGGTCACCCACCGGCCTTGCCGACCACGGGGGCCAGCCCCGTCGAGCGCTCCACCGCCCCCTTGTCGCCGCATTCGACGAGCCAGTTGGCCAGCATCCGGTGGCCCCACTCCGTCAGTACCGACTCGGGGTGGAACTGGACGCCCTCGACCGGGAGTTCGCGGTGCCGCAGGCCCATGACGATCCGTCCGCCGGGGACGTCCTCGGCCTCCGTCCAGGAGGTGACGAGCAGTTCGTCGGGGACGGTGTCCGGCTCGACCGCCAGGGAGTGGTAGCGGGTGGCGGTGAAGGGGGACGGCAGTCCGCAGAAGACGCCGACGTCCTCGTGGTGGACCGGCGAGGTCTTGCCGTGCAGCAGCTCGGGGGCGCGGTCCACCACGCCGCCGTACGCGACAGCCATCGACTGCATGCCCAGGCAGACGCCGAAGACCGGCACGCCGGTGTCGGCGCAGTGCCGGACCATGTCGACGCAGACACCGGCCTGCTCGGGCGTCCCGGGCCCGGGCGACAGCAGCACCCCGTCGAAGCCGTCCTGGGCATGCCGCGTCTCGACCTCGTCGTTGCGCAGCACCTCGCACTCGGCGCCGAGTTGGTAGAGGTACTGGACGAGGTTGAAGACGAAGCTGTCGTAGTTGTCGACGACGAGAATCCGTGCGGTCATCGGGTGGCTGCCATCCCTTCATCGACAGTGACGTCATTGAACGGCAGCAGCGGCTCCGCCCACGGAAAGACGTACTGGAAGAGCACGAAGACGACCGCCAGCACGAGCACCAGGGAAATCAGCGCTTTCACCCAGGTGTTGCCCGGCAGATGCCGCCAGATCCAGCCGTACATGCTGTCGCTGTCCCCTTGCCGATGCCGATGACGATGTCGATTGCGACACCAGAGTAAGGGGCGAGGGTGGGCCCGGGTGGGTCAGCCGGTCAAAGCCGATGGCCTTCCCTGTGCCACGGGTTGGGTGGCGTCCAGGTGTGCCCAGGCGATCAGCCGGTGGCTGTGGCCCCATTCCGGCTCGCAGGTGGTCAGGGTGAGATAGCGCCCGGGCCCGTTGAAACCGGACTTCCGCGGGACGGGGTCGATCACCCCGATGTCGCCGGGCAGCGTCGTGTAGGGCCGGTTGTCGATGCGGTAGGTGAACCAGGTCGTGCCGTCACTCAGCACCACGGCGTCGCCGGGGCGCAGCCGCGGGAAGTCCTTGAAGGGGTCGCCGTAGGTGCGGCGGTGGCCGGCGACGGAGAAGTTGCCGGTCTCGCCGAGCCGGGCGGTGCGGGCGTAATGGCCGAGGCCTCGCTTGAGGACGTCGCTCGCGGTGCCTTCCAGGACGGGCTTGGTCCAGTCGGCGCCCAGGCGCGGGATGTACATGACGGCGAAGGGCGCGCCCGGGGTGTAGCGGCGGGGCCGTTCGGCCGGGGCGGAGTCGCCGTCGGGGGCCGGGGGGCGGTCGGGGACGGTGACCGGGCCCGTGGACCACTGGTGCCGGAGGGTGCCGATCTCGTCGTCCATGGCGCTGTCGGCCCGTACCCCGGTCCAGAAGAGGACGTAGGCCACGAAGAGCACGATCAGCGCGCCGGCGGTGACACAGATTTCGCTGAGCGTCCGTACGATCCACCGCACCGCCGTCCGGCCCCGCAGCGTCATCCGGCCCCGCCCCTCCCCGGTGCCCGCGGCGTGCGGGCTACGGCTTCACAGGCTGTGCGTAGTGGAGATCCACTGTGCCGGAGTAGCCGGGAAGAGTCACCGCCTCGTGCTGGTCGACTTTCCAGCCCAGGCCGTAGGCGTTCACGTACTGGAGATAGTTCTGGATGGCGGGGGACGCGGTCAGCGCGGTGGTGAGGGCCTCGCGGTTGCCGACGGCGGTGACCTTGTACGGCGGGGAGTAGACCCGGCCCTGGAGGATCAGGGTGTTGCCGACGCAGCGCACCGCGCTGGTGGAGATCAGCCGCTGGTCCATGACCTTGATGCCCTTGGCGCCGCCCTTCCACAGGGCGTTCACCACGGCCTGCAGATCCTGCTGGTGGATGACCAGGTCGTTGGGCTGCGGCTCGGGCAGCCCGGGGATCTTGGCGGTGGCGTTCGGCGGGGCGTCGGTGAGCGTGACCGTGACGCCCTGGCCTTTCAGCGCCTTGGTCCCGGCGTTCTTCTCCAGCGACTTGAGCTTGGCTTCCTCGGCCCGGGAGCTGCCGTTGTCGCGCTGTGCGAGCGCGTCGACCTCTTCCCGCAGAGTGGCGTTACGGTCGTCCTGGGCGCCGTTTTTGTGGCTGCGTTCCTGAATGAGGTCGGACAGCCGGAGCATCGAGTCGTCCGAGCGCAGATTCGTACCCCGTGCGGTGTCGAAGCTCAGCCAGAACAGCAGCCCGGCGAGCGCGAAGACGACCAGGGTGAGGAGGCGCACAGGCCGCAGGCGGGAACGAGCGGGGCGGTCGGGGGAGTCAGCGGAATTGCTCAACGTACCCTTACTCCTTACGGCGCCACGGAAGCACTACGCTAACGGACGCCCGGGAAAGGAATCCGCTCCCCACCGCGTCCGCGCCCTGGCGCACACCTCGTACCTCCCCCGCGGATGGGGGCACCGCCCGCTCGAACGAAGCCACGAGCGGGGGAGCAGCGCATCGACAGGAGAGTTCCTCGTGCCGAAGTCACGGATCCGCAAGAAGGACGACTTCACGCCGCCGCCGGCGAAGACCACCAGCCTGAAGATGAGCTCAGGCCGTGGTTGGGTGGCGCCGCTGATGCTGGCGATGTTCCTGATCGGGCTCGTATGGATCGTGCTGTTCTACGTGTCCGAGGGCGATCTGCCGATCGCGGCCATGGGCAACTGGAACATCGTCTGCGGCTTCGGCTTCATCGCGGTGGGCTTCGGCGTATCCACCCAGTGGAAGTAGCGCAAGCCCTGCCCAAGGCCATCCACACGGTTATCCACAGCCGGGGAAAACTTCAGAAGATCTGTGGATAACCCTCCGGATGTTGACGCCGGTGTGATCGACGGCACCCTCCTCCGGCCTCCGGCTCCCCCTGTCCTTGCTGGGGAAACGCAGGCCGGAGCGGACCGGAACAAGAGTTCCGCACAGCTTGCACAAGATCGGCCACGCACTGTGGACAACGTGGCGGTACGGACTCTCAGCCCAGCAGCTGCAGGGTCCGTACCCACACCACCGCGACGATCGCGAGCAGCATCGCCGCACAGGTCGCGCCGTGCACCAGGGTCCGGTGGGCACGCGGCGCATGCACCATCCCGAACGCCACCGCGGCGCCCACGACCAGGCCGCCGACATGGGCCTGCCAGGCGATGTTGGGCCACAGGAACGTGAAGGCCAGGTTGAGGCCGAGCAGGATCAGCACCGGCTTCATGTCGTACTTCATCCGCCGCAGCAGCACCGCCGTCGCACCGAGCAGCCCGAAGATCGCGCCGGACGCCCCCAGTGAGGGCTGGTTCTGCGCGGCGAGCAGATACGACAGGGCACTGCCGCCCAGGCCGGCCAGCAGATAGAGCGCGACGAACCGCAGCCGGCCGAGCGCCGCCTCCAGCGGCGGGCCCAGCCACCACAGCGAGAGCATGTTGAACGCGAAGTGCGCGATGGCCTGGTGCAGGAACATCGCGGTCAGCAGGCGGTACCACTCGCCCTCGGCGACACCGACGAGCTGGTACCGGCTCGGGTCGGCGGCGAGCCCGAGCAGATCGAGGCGGTTGACCAGCGGGCTCAGCTCACCGCCGGTCGCCAGCACGGCGACGAAGACGGCGGCGTTGATGCCCAGCAGGATCTTGGTGATCAGCCGCGGATCGGCCGCGATGGTGCCGCCCGCGATCGTGCGCGGTGCGGCGGCCTGCGGCGGATGTCCGGTGCCGCCACCGCTGCGTACACAGTCCGGGCACTGGAAGCCGACCGAGGCACTGACCATGCACTCGGGGCATATGGGCCGGTCACAACGGGTGCAGCGAATACCGGTGGTGCGATCCGGGTGGCGGTGGCAGCCCGGCAGGCCGTCGTCACCCCGCGCTTCCTGCGGCTCCTTCGGGCTGCCTGGCACCTGGTCCATCCGTCCCTCGTCCTCTTCTCCGTCCGGCGCGTCAGCACCTCGCCTGCCCGCCCGGCTTGACCCCGCGGACGAGCGTCGCGCCCCGCCTGATGTACGACCGGGCGGGGCGCAATGGTTCCCCGGACCTCTCCGGGGCGTATGACGCGGGTCAGCGGGTCTCGATGGCCACCGACTCGATCACGACGTCCTGGAGCGGACGGTCGGTGCGCGGGTTGGTCTGGGTGGCGGCGATGGCGTCGACGACCTTCTTGCTGGCCTCGTTGCTGACCTCACCGAAGATGGTGTGCTTGCCGGTCAGCCAGGCGGTCGCCCCGACGGTGACGAAGAACTGCGAGCCGTTGGTGCCCGGGCCGGCGTTGGCCATGGCCAGCAGGTACGGCTTGTTGAAGGCCAGGTCGGGGTGGAACTCGTCCCCGAACTCGTAGCCGGGGCCGCCGGTGCCGTTGCCCAGCGGGTCGCCGCCCTGGATCATGAAGCCGCTGATCACACGGTGGAAGACGGTGCCGTCGTACAGCCGGTCCGTGGACTTCTTGCCGGTGGCCGGGTGGGTCCACTCCCGCTCACCGTTGGCGAGCTCGACGAAGTTCTTCACCGTCTTCGGTGCATGGTTCGGCAGGAGCCGAATCTCGATGTCGCCCTGGTTGGTCTTCAGGGTGGCGTAGAGCTGCTCAGCCACGGTCTACCTTCCATAAGTCTTCACTGACGGTTCCTGATCCTCGCATGGACCGGCCCGCCGAAGACCTCGTCGCCACATGTGCGCGCCGTCCGTCCCGCACCTCTTCACGTTTTTCGTACCGATTTCCAGCGCCCGGGGCGGCAAATCGTGGCATTGTCGTCAACAGGACTCCGGAACGTCCGCAATGACCCGGATGCCCGCTCGCACATGCCGTACCACGCATGAGCGGGCATGATCTTCAAACGGGTGGACAGGCGACAGAGAAGACACGGGGGACCAACCCCCCAAGCCCCGGACACGCCACCGAGGAGGAGGATCCCGTGACCCGCAAGAAAAGCGTGCGCGCCGCGACCGATACGGCCAAGGACAGCGTGCGGCACGCCGCGGAGGTGGTGGCTCCGTATGCCGGTACGGCCAAGGAAGCCGCCGCGCACTTCGCTCACGAGGCCCGCACACGCGCGGCTCCGAAGGTGGCCGAGGCCGCTCATCAGGCACGTGCGCAGTACGACGCGCATCTGCACCCACGTATCGAGCACGCCCGTGGCACGCTGCCGCCCAAGGTGGACGCCGCGGCGACCCGGGCCGCCTGCCGCACCCGTAAGGCGGCCCGCCAGGCGGCCGACTACACGGCACCGCGGCTGGAGCACGCGGTGACCCACGCCCGCGCCGCGGCCGAACCGGTCCGCGAGGAAGCCTTCGCCCGCGGTACCGCCGCGCTCGCCGCGCTGCGCGGCCAGGTGACGGCCGCCGAGATCGCCAAGCTCCAGAAGAAGCACAGCCGGCGGGCCAAGTGCGGCAAGCTCGCCAAGCGCCTCACCGTGCTGGGCATCCTGGCCGGCGGTGCGATCGCCGCCTGGAAGTGGTGGGACAAGCAGGCCAACCCGGACTGGCTGGTCGAGCCGCCGGCGCCCACCGAGGTCAGCGACCGCGGCCGGCTGAGCGCGGTCGACGGCAGCGAGGGCGCCACGCTGGACCCCGACGTCGAGGCCAAGCAGGCCGAGGCCGACGAACGCCGCGGCGGCAAGGGCTGAAAGCCGGACCACCGGCTTCCCGGGCCGGGCCCGTCATCCCTACGGGGGCGTCGGGCCCGGCCCGGTCGTTTACGGCCCGACGGTGCCGGTGCCGAGCGGTGCCCGATATCTCGTCAGAAACCTGAAAAACCCTCCTGACCAGCGATTTTCGCCGATCGGGAGGGCTTTGAGGAGTGGAGCCTAGGGGAGTCGAACCCCTGACATCTGCCATGCAAAGACAGCGCTCTACCAACTGAGCTAAGGCCCCTTCGCGCACCAGGGTACCCGGTGTCCGGACGCTTTCCCGACCGGGTATCGCCGCGCACCGTCGCTCTCCGTAGGATGCTTCGCGAGATTCGCGGCAGCGAAGCGATCGGGGAGACAGGGGAGAGGGTATGGACTCGGCACAGCAGGAAGCCACCGCGCGGGCCCGGGAGCTACAGCGCAGTTGGTACGGGGAGCCTCTGGGTGCGTTGTTCCGCCGTCTCATCGACGATCTCGGGCTGAATCAGGCACGGCTGGCCGCGGTGCTCGGCCTTTCAGCCCCGATGCTGTCCCAGCTGATGAGCGGGCAGCGCGCGAAGATAGGCAACCCGGCCGTGGTGCAGCGGGTACAGGCGCTGCAGGACCTGGCCGGGCAGGTCGCGGACGGCAGTGTGAGCGCCGCCGAGGCCACGGACCGTATGGAGGAGATCAAGAAGACGGCGGGGGGTTCGGTGCTGAACAACACGGCGCAGCAGACCTCGTCGACGGGGGCGACCACGGTGCGGCGCGTGGTGCGTGAGATCCAGTCGCTGCTGCGGTCGGTCGCCGACGCCGGGGACATCATCGATGCGGCGAACACCCTCGCCCCGGCTCACCCCGAACTGGCAGAGTTCCTCCGGGTCTACGGTGCCGGCCGCACCGCGGACGCGGTCGCCCATTACGAGGCGCACCAGGGTTAGCCGCAGGGGACGTCGCGGATTCAGAAGGCGGACGGGGCGCAATGGGTGAGGTCTTCGCCGGTCGGTATGAGTTGATCGACCCGATCGGACGGGGTGGGGTGGGCGCCGTCTGGCGCGCCTGGGACGCCCGGCGCCGCCGCTACGTTGCCGCCAAGGTGCTGCAGCAGAGCGACGCGCACACCCTGCTGCGCTTCGTCCGCGAACAGGCGCTGCGGATCGACCATCCGCATGTGCTGGCCCCGGCGAGCTGGGCCGCCGACGACGACAAGGTCCTGTTCACCATGGACCTGGTGAACGGCGGCTCGCTGGCACATCTGATCGGGGACTACGGCCCGCTGCCGCCCCGCTTCGTGTGCCTGCTCCTGGACCAGCTGCTGGCCGGGCTGACCGCGGTGCACGCGGAGGGGGTGGTGCACCGCGACATCAAACCGGCGAACATCCTGCTGGAGGCCACCGGCACCGGGCGGCCGCATCTGCGGCTGTCCGACTTCGGCATCGCGATGCGCAAGGGCGAGCCGCGGCTCACCGAGGCCAACTACGTGGTGGGGACACCCGGTTACTTCGCTCCGGAGCAACTGCTGGGCGCCGAACCGGACTTCCCCGCTGACCTCTTCGCGGTCGGTCTGGTCGCGCTCTATCTGATCACCGGCACCAAGCCGGACGGCGAGGCGCTCAGCCGGCACTTCGCCGAGCACGGCATCCCGAACGCGCCGGAGGACGTCCCGGAGCCGCTGTGGCAGGTGCTGGCGTCCCTGGTCCACCCAGATCCGGACGCGCGGTTCAAGACGGCCACCGGGGCGCGCAAGGCGATGCTGTCGGCCGTCGAGCTGCTGCCGGAGTCCACGATCGAGGACGAGGTCGTCGAGGTCTTCGATCACATAGGGCCACTGCCGGCCGGCTTCGGGCCGGACGGGCCGCTGCGTCCCAGGGACACGGCGGGCCCCGCGACGGCCGGTGCCGCCACGGGCAGCGGGACCACCGGTCATGTCTCCATGTCGGACACCGGCAGCTTCCAGCTCGCCCCGCCGGAGCCGAGCACCCCGCAGACACCGCCCCCGGCGCCCACGCCCGCCCCGATGCCGACGGCGATGCCGGGCAGCGCAACCACGGGCCACAGCGGGGCGCCCACCGGCCCACACGGACTGCCCACCGGCCACGGCGACGCATCCACGGGGCACAGCGGCGCTTTCCCGGGCCACGGCGACGCCTTCACCGGCCACAGCGGCACCTTCACGGGGCACAGCGGCACGTTCACGGGGCACGGCGGTGCGCCGACCGGCCACGGCACCCACCACGGCGCCCCGGCCGGTCCGCCCGCATCGTCGGGTCTGCCGCCGGCGCCGCCCCCGGCACCCTCGTACGAGCCGACCGCAGCCCCTCCGGAAGTGGCCGCGACCCGCCCCTACACGGCGGGCCCGCTCCCGGTTCCCGGGCAGCCCCCGGCGGGCGCCCCGGCCACCGTCCCGGGCATGGCCCGCCCCGCGCCGTACCGGAAGCCGGGACCGCCCCCGAAGGTCGCGATCCCGGTGCTGGTCGTGGCACTCCTGTGCATCGCGGTCGGCGTGTGGGCTCTGATCGCCGCCTGACGCCCCGCCACGGCGCCGTGGGGCGCCGGGAGGGCGCCGCCCCTCGGAGCCCCTCTACCAGCCCTGTGGCGGCCCGAACCGGGTGTTCTGCGGCCTCTGTTGTGTGGTGTCCGCCAACTGCCCCGGCAGCGAGGGCTGACCGCCCGGCCCGGCCTGCGCGCCCGCCGCACGTGCCGCCGACCGCCGCGCCACCAGCGTCCACACTCCGAGTCCCACCAGCAGCACCACGCCCGTGCCGATCCCGGCGTAGGCCACCGTCAGCAGGGTGCCGCTCTTCCCCGCCTCCTGCGCGGTCTGGCCCTTCCGTGCCGCGTCCCGGTCCCCGGGCGTGACCGAGAAGTCGCTCGTCGGCGCGGCGTAGCCGGGTCCGGCCTTGGCGGTGCCGCGGACGTCCACCCGGAGGGTCAGTTCCGCGCCCTTGCGGAAGTACTGCGCCGCGTCGGGGTGCAGGCTCACCTCGACGTAGTACCAGCCCGCGAACCGCATCGCGCTGACCGCGCCGGCCGAGCCGAAGCGGTTGCCGTAGTCGACGGGCGCCGTGAACTGCTTGGCGGCGGCCGGTTTCCCGGTGTACGAGACGAAGCGGGGCTCGCCGACCGCACCGCGCGCCGGGTTGTAGACGCCCAGACCGAGCACCCGGGCCAGGAAGGCGGAAGAGCGGGTCGAGGTCGCGTTGGGCAGCTCGGCGCTCAGGTTGAGCCGCTGTCCCCAGTCCACCGGTACGCGGTAGAAGCGGGTCTCGCCGGGCCTGATCCGGTCCGTCCAGACACCCGTGGCGACCGAGCCCGCGTCATTGAAGCCGGTGCCGCCCTTGGCCCTGCGCTTGGTGGTGTCCGTACGCGGTGCCGGTGTCTCGGTACTCCAGGTGCCCTGTCCGGGCCTGGCGGGCGCATTGCCCTCCAGCGGGGGCTCGTTGAGGTAGTCGAGCTCCAGCGGCCAGGTATCGGAGCCGGAGGTCGCCGATCCCTCGCGAGTGATCACGAGGTAGTACGGGCCGGCCTTCTGGCACTCCGTACGGTCGGCGCCGATGCGGCGGGACGCGTAGTCGGCGATCGGGTAGGCCATACCACCGCCGTTGAAGGACGGCCGGGCCTCCGAGCCGCAGGTCGCGCCGTCGCTGTCCTGGACGGTGAGGGTCAGCTTGTCGCCGTAGTCCCTGACCTTGGTGCCGGGCGTGGGCGCTGCGACGGCCGAGAAGTACGCGCTGGTCGTGGCGTCCAGGTTGACGGCGTACCACTTCTGCTCGCCGCGCCTGATGGAGTCGGTGTGCAGACCCGGCTTGAGCGGCGGTGCGTCCGAGGCGCTCCGCCTGCCCTCGATCGCGGTGGCGCCCTGCGCCGTGCGGTAGCGGGGGACGTCTTCGGCGGAGGCCACCCCCACCGTCCCCGGCAGGACCGGCACCACGGCGAGCGCCGTCAGCACGGCTATGCCCCTGTACGTCGTGCGCCCCGTCACCACGAGCCACCCCTCATCGGATCGGAATTCCCGCCGTCGGCAGGCGACTTCCCGCGCGCCCGCCCGTAGGCGACCGCGAGGCCGGCCGGCAGCAGTACGCCACACCGCCGACGGCGACCGCCGCCACACGTCCTGTGGACATCCTCCACCGCCACCCGGCGTCCCGTCCCCCGAGCCCCGGGAATCGCCCTGGGGGCTACCGTCCGCGACCCGTGCTGACGCTGCCGACCGGCGCACGGAACGGTGTGCAGACCTGAGTGCCGCCGGAGGACATCACGGTGCTGCAGCCCCTGGCTGTCGGCTCGTTGGCGAACTCCGCGTCGTAACGCAGCTGCTGCCCACGGAAGCCGGTGCCGCCGGCGACATCCCTGGGGACACTGGTGGGCAGCTTGGCGTCCTTGCCGCCCGCGCCGCACTACCGGCTCCGACTGCGCGGGCGGGACGCCCTCCGGCAGCGGATGTTCCACGTGAAACGTCAGCTCCATCGGCCAGTGTGCGGCGACTGCCCGTTACCGGCCTCGGCCAGGCATTCCAGCCGCGCACAGGCCGTGTCGCCCACCACCATCACCAGCCCGCTGCCCACAGCGGCGGGCACCTGGCCCGGAGGGGCCGCGGTGGCCTGAAGTGGTGGGTTGACCAGGGCCGACAACAGCCCGCCGAGCACACCGCCCCGGCGTGGTCGTTGCCCCACGCCCTGTTCCCCCTTGCGCTCCGCTGGTCACACCACAGAAAGAAGCTTTGCACATGCAAGTAAATGATGTGCTATAGCAAACCCAAGAGGCTCACCGTCAAAGCCCTCCAACGACAATCAGCCACTCCCGCACCGCCCCCGACTCCGGCCTCACCGACCGCTCCACCCGCCCCCGGACGCACGAAACCCCGACCACCGGGAGGCAGTCGGGGTCCGTACGAACCTGCTGTGCGTGTGGGGTCTCAGACACCCGAACCTGCGGGCACGGAGTCGGTCGCCTCCGTCCACAGATCCTGCTCGGCGCGATCCGCCTGGATCTGGCGGTACACGAGGAGCCCGCCGATGGCGGCCAGTGCGACCAGGAGAAGCTTCTTCACCGCGCGACCTCGTCTTTCGTTGACGTAGGGGACCTATGTCGGCCGATGATACACACCGACCGATACCGATCGGTTACCTAGCCCGCGGTCGGCAACACCTCTTCCGGGGCACCTGTCGCGAGCCAACTTCCGTCTCCGTACAACGAATCGGCCCGGCCGGGGAGTTCCCCGGCCGGGCCGATTGTGCAGTGCGGCTACCAGGACTTGAACCTGGGGCCTCTTCCTTATCAGGGAAGCGCTCTAACCGTCTGAGCTATAGCCGCGCGTTCGCTGCACCGAAAGATTAGCGCACTTCAGAGGTGTTCCCAAAATCGGTTCACGGAGCCTCCCGAACGCCCTCCCCCGAGGGGTCACTCATCCTCGGCGAGGGTGAGCTCCACACCCCCGACGAACCCGGCCGACAGGTTGTAGATGAAGGCACCGAGCGTGGCCAGCGCCGTCGCCAGCACCACGTCGATCACCGCGATGATCGAGGTGAACAGCAGCACCCGCGGCAGCGACAGGAACGCCTGGAGATCGAAGCCGCCACCGTCACCGGAGCCGGTGGCCTCGCTGATCGTCCCGCCGACCGTGGAGAAGACGCCCATCGCGTTCATCACCATCCACAGCACCACGACGGCCACGACCGTGCAGATGCCCAGCGCGATGGAGAGCAGGAAGCTGACCTTCATCACCGACCACGGATCGGCGCGGGCCACCCGCAGCCGGGCCTTGCGGGTCCGCGGGGCCGTACGGGCGTCCGTACGGGGCACGCGCACCGCCTGCCCGCCCTTCTGCCCGCCGCCGGTGGGATACGCCTCAGGCGGCTGATACGGCTGCTGGGCGCCGCTCCCGGCCTTCTCCTGCGGCTCCGGCTGCGGCTGTCGGGTGTCGGTCACGGGTCCCCCCTGCTGCGCGCCCTCGTCGTCCCCGGAGGCGGTGCCGGAAACGGCAGAGCCACGGGCGCTGTCCTCCGTCACGGTCGCGGGTCCGGACGAGGAGTCCTTCTCGGCTCCCGACCCACCCGCTGCAGCGCCCGTGGCTCCACTCACGATCTACTCCTCGTGTTACTCCGCGGGCTGCTCGCCCTCGGTCTCCGCGGCCACGGCCTCCGCCGCCTCGGTCCCGTCGGGCTCGTCGCCCCCGTCGACCTCTTCGGCTTCGCGGCTGGCCTCGGCGTTCCATGCGATGCCGACGACGGCATCACGCTTGCCCAGGTTGATCAGTTGGACGCCCATGGTGTCACGGCCCGTCTCGCGCACCTCGTTGACCCGCGTACGGATCACGCCACCCCCGAGCGTCACCGCGAGGATCTCATCCGTCTCCTCGACGACCAGCGCGCCGACCAGCGAACCCCGGTCCTCGACGATCTTGGCGGCCTTGATGCCCAGACCGCCGCGGCCCTGGACGCGGTACTCGTCGACCGCGGTGCGCTTCGCGTACCCGCCGTCCGTCGCGGTGAACACGAAGGTGTTGGCGCGGACCACGTTCATCGAGAGCAGCTCGTCGCCCTCGCGGAAGCTCATGCCCTTCACACCGGACGTGGCCCGGCCCATCGGGCGCAGCGCCTCGTCCGTCGCCGTGAACCGGATCGACTGGGCCTTCTTGCTGATCAGCAGCAGGTCGTCGTGCTCCGACACCATCTCGGCGCCGATCAGCTCGTCGTCGGTGCCGTCCTCCTGCTCGCGCAGGTTGATCGCGATGACACCGCCGGAACGCGGCGAGTCGTAGTCCTTGAGCGGCGTCTTCTTCACCAGGCCGGCCTTGGTGGCGAGCACCAGATAGGGCATGGCCTCGTAGTCGCGGATCGCCAGGATCTGCGCGATCTGCTCGTCCGGCTGGAAGGCGAGGAGGTTGGCCACATGCTGACCCCGCGCGTCCCGGCCCGCGTCCGGGAGTTCGTACGCCTTGGCGCGGTAGACCCGGCCCTTGTTCGTGAAGAACAGCAGCCAGTGGTGGGTCGTGGAGACGAAGAAGTGGTCGACGATGTCGTCTTCCTTGAGCTTCGTGCCCCGTACGCCCTTGCCGCCGCGCTTCTGCGAGCGGTAGTCGTCGGTCTTCGTCCGCTTCACATAGCCGCCACGGGTGATCGTGACGACGATGTCCTCCTCGGCGATCAGGTCCTCGATGGACATGTCGCCCTCGAAGGGCACCAGCTTGGAGCGCCGGTCGTCGCCGAACTTGTCGACGATCGCGGCGAGTTCCTCGCTGATGATCTGGCGCTGCCGCTCCGGGGAGGCCAGGATCGCGTTGTACTCGTTGATCTTGCGCTGCAGCTCGTCGTGCTCGGCGGTGATCTTCTGGCGCTCCAGGGCGGCCAGCCGGCGCAGCTGCATCTCCAGGATCGCGTTCGCCTGGATCTCGTCGATCTCCAGCAGGCCCATCAGGCCCTCGCGCGCGACATCGACCGTCTCACTGCGCCGGATCAGCGCGATGACCTCGTCGATGGCGTCCAGCGCCTTGAGCAGACCGCGCAGGATGTGCGCCCGCTCCTCGGCCTTGCGCAGCCGGAACTTCGTCCGGCGGACGATGACCTCGATCTGGTGGGTGACCCAGTTGCGGATGAACGCGTCCAGGGACAGCGTGCGCGGCACTCCGTCCACCAGGGCGAGCATGTTCGCACCGAAGTTGGTCTGCAGATCGGTGTGCTTGTAGAGGTTGTTGAGGACGACCTTGGCGACCGCGTCCCGCTTGAGGACGATGACCAGGCGCTGGCCCGTACGCGAGGAGGTCTCGTCGCGGACGTCCGCGATGCCGCCGATCCTGCCGTCCTTGACCAGGTCGGCGATCTTCTGCGCGAGGTTGTCCGGGTTGACCTGGTAGGGCAGCTCGGTGACCACCAGGCACTGGCGGTTCTGGATCTCCTCGACCTCGACCACCGCGCGCATCGTGATGGAGCCACGGCCGGTGCGGTAGGCCTCCTCGATGCCCTTGCGGCCCACCACCAGCGCGCCGGTGGGGAAGTCCGGGCCCTTGATCCGCTCGATCAGCGCCTCCAGCAGCTCCTCACTGGACGCCTCCGGGTGCTCCAGCGCCCACTGGGCACCGGCCGCGACCTCGCGCAGGTTGTGCGGCGGGATGTTGGTGGCCATACCGACCGCGATACCGGCCGACCCGTTGATCAGCAGGTTGGGGAAGCGCGCCGGCAGGACCGTCGGCTCCTGGTTACGGCCGTCGTAGTTGTCCTGGAAGTCGACGGTCTCCTCGTCGATGTCCCGGAGCATCTCCATCGACAGCGGCGCCATCTTGCACTCGGTGTACCGCATGGCGGCCGCCGGGTCGTTGCCCGGGGAGCCGAAGTTGCCGTTGGAGTCGACCAGCGGCATCCGCATCGACCAGGGCTGGGCCAGGCGGACCAGGGCGTCGTAGATGGAGGAGTCGCCGTGCGGGTGGTACGTACCCATGACGTCGCCGACGACGCGGGCGCACTTGTAGAAGCCCTTCTCGGGGCGGTAGCCGCCGTCGTACATCGCGTACAGGACGCGGCGGTGGACGGGCTTGAGGCCGTCCCGGACGTCCGGCAGCGCACGCGAGACGATGACGGACATCGCGTAGTCGAGGTAGGAGCGCTGCATCTCCGTCTCGAGCCCGACGGGCTCGACGCGCATCCCGACGCCTTCGATGGCGGCGGGCGCGCCCTCGGCGGTCACGCCGTCCGGGGTCACAGGGGAGTTCTCGTCGGCCATGGTGGTTCAAAGTCCTTTCGAGCTGCGGCTGTTGTACGGGCCGACAGGGCTCAGATGTCGAGGAAGCGGACGTCCTTGGCGTTGCGCTGGATGAACGAGCGACGTGCCTCGACGTCCTCACCCATCAGCACGGAGAACAGGTCGTCCGCGCGGGCCGCGTCGTCCAGGGAGACCTGGCCGAGGACACGGTGGTCGGTGTCCATGGTCGTGACCCGCAGCTCCTCGGCGTTCATCTCACCGAGACCCTTGAACCGCTGGACCGAGTCGTCCTTGATCCGCTTGCCGTTCTGCTTGCCGAGCTCGATCAGCGCGTCCCGCTCCGCGTCGGAGTAGGCGTACTCGAAGTCGTCCCGGCCCCACTTGATCTTGTACAGCGGCGGGCGGGAGAGGTAGACGTGCCCGGCCTCGACCAGCGGCCGCATGAAGCGGAAGAGGAAGGTGAGCAGCAGGGTGTTGATGTGCTGACCGTCGACGTCGGCGTCCGCCATCAGGATGATCTTGTGATAGCGGAGCTTCTCGATGTCGAAGTCCTCGTGCACGCCCGTGCCGAACGCCGAGATCAGCGCCTGGACCTCGTTGTTCTGCAGGATCTTGTCGACCCTGGCCTTCTCGACGTTGAGGATCTTGCCTCGGATCGGCAGGATCGCCTGGTACTCCGGGTTACGGCCGGACTTGGCCGAGCCGCCGGCGGAGTCACCCTCGACGATGAAGATCTCGCACTTGGCCGGGTCGTTGGACTGGCAGTCGCTCAGCTTGCCGGGCAGCGACGCGGTCTCCAGCAGCCCCTTACGCCGGGTCAGATCGCGCGCCTTACGGGCCGCCACGCGCGCGGTGGCCGCCTGGATGCCCTTGCGGATGATGTCCGCGGCCTCGTTGGGGTTGCGGTCCAGCCAGTCGTTGAGGTGCTCGTGGACCACCTTCTGGACGAAGGTCTTGACCTCGGTGTTGCCCAGCTTGGTCTTGGTCTGGCCCTCGAACTGCGGCTCGGCGAGCTTGACCGAGATGATCGCCGTCAGACCCTCGCGGATGTCCTCGCCCGTGAGGTTGTCGTCCTTCTCCCGCAGCAGCTTCTTGTCGCGCGCGTAGCGGTTGATCAGGCCGGTCAGCGCGGCGCGGAAGCCCTCCTCGTGGGTACCGCCCTCATGGGTGTGGATGATGTTGGCGAAGCTGTAGACACCCTCGCTGTACTGGGTGTTCCACTGCATCGCGAGGTCGACGGAGAGGTTCCGCTCCTTGTCCTCGGCCTCCACCGAGACCACCGTCGGGTGCACCAGCTCGCCCTTGCGGGAGTTGAGGTACTTCACGAAGTCGACGATGCCGCCCTCGTAGTGGTACCGCACCGAGAGCGGCGTGCCGTCCTCGTCCACGTGGTCCGGGCGCTCGTCCTTGAGCGAGATGCTCAGGCCCTTGTTGAGGAACGCCATCTCCTGGAAGCGGCGCGACAGCGTCTCGAAGCTGTAGGTGGTGGTCTCGAAGATCTCGCCGTCGGCCCAGAAGGTGACCGAGGTGCCGGACTCCTCGGTGGCCTCGTGCTGGGCCAGCGGGGCGGTCGGCACACCCTGCTTGTACTCCTGGGTCCAGCGGAAGCCGTCCGTGCGGATCTCCACCGCGACCCGCTGCGACAGGGCGTTCACGACGGACACACCCACGCCGTGCAGACCACCGGAGACCGCGTACCCGCCGCCGCCGAACTTGCCGCCCGCGTGCAGCACGGTCAGCACGACCTCGACGGCCGGCTTGTTCTCGGACGGCACGATGCCGACGGGGATACCGCGCCCGTTGTCGACGACGCGCACGCCGCCGTCGGCCAGGATCGTCACGTCGATGGTGTCGGCGTGGCCGGCCAGCGCCTCGTCGACGGAGTTGTCGACGACCTCCTGCACCAGGTGGTGCAGACCGCGCTCACCGGTGGAGCCGATGTACATGCCGGGACGCTTGCGGACCGCGTCCAGGCCTTCGAGGACGGTGATCGCGCTGGCGTCGTACGACTTCTCCACCGCGGAGTCGCCCGTCGGGCCGACAGGAACCTCCTCTTCAGTAGAAGCCGTGTTGTTCTCGTTGAGGTCGCCGGAGTCGGCCACGAAGCGCCCTTTCTGGCACAGCACAAGCCCTTCCGCGCCTGTGCGGGTGACCCCAGGAAGACAGGCGGGAGCGGCTGCGTCGTTCGACATGTTCCGCGAGTGGGCGGGATTGCTACCAGTGTACCGGTGGCGCTGACACTCATGGGGGTTTGCAGGTACCTGAGTCGTCATGTGCCGCCCTGAACTGGCGTCCGCCGACTCCCCATATCCGAGACGGGGCCTCAGGACGCTCACGCGGGCACTCAGCGCTTCGGACTGTCAACCGGTGGCTACCGTGAGCGGAGTCTCATCCGCCTCACCCGTATACAGGGGTCTTCGGCAGGCCGCCCAAGGGGTCCGGGGGTCATCCGTAGGTGTCGCCGGGGCCCTTGCTGCCCGGTGCGCGCAGCGCTCCGTAGCGCCGGGCCGGGCCGCCGGGGCCCAGCACCTTGAGCATCTTCACGGTGCCGTGCCCCAGGTCCTCGTTGAGGCGGGCCACCAGCGTCGGGGCCAGCAGCCGCAGCTGCGTCGCCCAGGCCGTCGAGTCGCACTGCACCGTCAGCACCCGGGCGTCCTCGTCGTACTTCTGCGGCTCGCAGTGCTGGGCCACCTCGGGACCGACCAGCTGGGGCCAGCGCCCCATCACCCCGCCGACCGCCGCCGGGGTCTCCCAGCCGCGCTCGGTGATCAGCCGGTTGATCGCCGCACCGAGCGGCAGCGGATCGCGGCCGTCCGCGCGCGCCCCCGAGCGCAGCCCGCCGCGCCGGGCCTGCTTCTTCTGCTGCGCGGCCGCGCCCCGCGCCCGCGCCTGCTCCTTGGCGGCCACCAGCGCCTGGCGGGCCAGGTCCACCCCGGAGAGCTCCGGCGGCCGCGGCGGGTCGGGCTGCTCCTCGCTCACGGGGTCACCTTCTCCACGGCGCCGCCGGACACCGCGTAGCGCGTCCCGGTCAGCACGCCGGGCACATCGTCGTCCACCGCGGCCGTCACCAGCACCTGCTCGCCCGGGGCCACCAGCTCCGCCAGCCGCTCACGGCGCCGCGTGTCCAGCTCGGCGAAGACGTCGTCGAGGACGAGCACCGGCTCGCCCGCCCGTCGCCCGCCGCCGCCCCCGTTGGAGGGCCCTTCGGGCCCGCCCATGGGACTCTCGGCCCGCAGCAGGTCGTACGAGGCCAGCCGCAGCGCCAGCGCGTACGACCAGGACTCGCCGTGGCTGGCGTACCCCTTCGCCGGGAGCTCTCCCAGCTTGAGCACCAGGTCGTCGCGGTGCGGACCGACCAGCGTCACCCCGCGCTCGATCTCTCCCTTACGGGCCTCGCCGAGCGCCGTCAGCAGCACGCCGTACAGCTCCTCGCGGGTGGTGGCGTCGGCGAGCGCCTCGCCCGCCGAGCCGCGGTACTCCAGTGCCAGCGGCCCGCCGCCGGGCGCCAGCTGTTCATAGGCCTTGTCCGCGAGCGGCCGCAGCGTGGCGATCAGATCGAGCCGCTGCGCCAGCAGCTCGGCGCCCGCGCGGGCCAGATGCTGGTCCCACACGTCGAGGGTGGACAGATCCATCTGCCGGCCGCCGTGCCGCCGCGCCAACGCGGCGGTCTTCAACAGGGTGTTGCGCTGCTTGAGGACCCGGTCGTAGTCCGAGCGCACCCCGGCCATCCGCGGCGAGCGCGCGGTGATCAGCTCGTCGAGGAACCGCCGGCGCTCCCCCGGATCGCCCTTGACCAGCGCCAGGTCCTCCGGCGCGAACAGCACCGTCCGGATGATCCCCAGTACGTCCCGCGGCCTGACCTGCGAGGACCTGTTGATCCTGGCGCGGTTGGCCTTGCCCGGGTTGAGTTCCAGCTCGATCAGCTGCTGCCGTTCGCCCTGGACGACCGCGGCCCGGACGACCGCCCGCTCGGCGCCCATGCGTACCAGCGGGGCGTCCGAGGAGACCCGGTGGCTGCCCAGCGTGGCGAGATAGCCGACCGCCTCGACCAGGTTGGTCTTCCCCTGGCCGTTGGGGCCCACGAACGCCGTGACGCCCGGATCGAGTGGCACCTCGACCCGGGCGTACGAGCGGAAGTCGGCGAGGGACAGATGCGAAAGGTGCATGGCTGGGTGCCGACCTCCCCCGGCTGCTGCGTGCTGTTGCTGGCTGTTGCTTCCGGTCGCCGCGGGTTCTCGCGGCGACCGCTTACTTCTTGCTCTCGACCGCGTGGCCACCGAACTGGTTGCGCAGCGCGGCGATCATCTTCATCTGCGGGGAGTCGTCCTGCCGGGACGCGAAGCGCGCGAAGAGCGAGGCCGTGATCGCGGGCAGCGGCACGGCGTTGTCGATCGCGGCCTCGACCGTCCAGCGGCCCTCACCGGAGTCGGCGGCGAAACCGCGCAGCTTCGCCAGGTGCTCGTCGTCGTCGAGCGCGTTGACGGCCAGGTCGAGCAGCCAGGAACGGATGACCGTACCCTCCTGCCACGAACGGAAGACCTCGCGGACGTCGGTGACGGAGTCGACCTTCTCCAGGAGCTCCCAGCCCTCGGCGAAGGCCTGCATCATCGCGTACTCGATGCCGTTGTGGACCATCTTCGCGAAGTGGCCGGCGCCAACCTTGCCGGCGTGCACCGAGCCGAACTCGCCCTCGGGCTTGAGCGCGTCGAAGACCGGCTGCACCTTGGCGACATCGTCCTTGTCGCCGCCGTACATCAGCGCGTAGCCGTTCTCCAGGCCCCAGACGCCGCCGGAGACACCGCAGTCGACGAAGCCGATGCCCTTGGCCTTCAGCTCCTCGGCGTGCTTCTCGTCGTCGGTCCAGCGGGAGTTGCCGCCGTCCACGACGATGTCGCCCGGCGAGAGCAGCTCGGCCAGCTCGTCGATCGTGGACTGGGTGGCGGCACCGGCCGGCACCATGACCCAGACCACCCGCGGACCCTTGAGCTTCTCCACAAGCCCCTGGAGGCTGTTGACATCCGCCAGGTCCGGGTTGCGGTCGTATCCGATGACGGTGTGGCCGGCACGGCGAATGCGCTCGCGCATGTTGCCGCCCATCTTGCCGAGACCGACGAGACCGAGCTCCATCAGAGACCCTCTTTGCACGTAGTGGTTGCTGGTGTACCCGAGACCGAGCCTACGCCCGCAGGTCCGTGCACACCTGTGGGCTCAGCCGCTCATCAGGGGCCGGGCAGCCGGCCGCCACAAGGCCCGTGGCCAGGGACGTTGTCCGGTGGCGGCCGGCCGGACGGACCGGCGACCGCCACCCGCGTGGCCCGCGCTCTCCCGGCCGTCAGCCCGACAGCCGCACCGGCATGATCAGGTACTTGTACGCGTCGTCCGCCTCGGCGTCCTTGGCCGGCCGGCCGCTCAGCAGCGCGGGCTTGGTGGAGGTCGTGAAGGACAGCTGCGCCACGGGGGAGTCGATGGCCGACAGGCCCTCGAGGAGGAATCCGGGGTTGAAGGCGATCGAGATGTCGTCGCCGTCCAGATCGGCGTCGACCCTCTCCACAGCCTGTGCATCGTCGCTGGAGCCGGCCTCCAGGATCAGCACGCCCTGCTCGAAGCTCAGCCGGACCGGGGTGTTCCGCTCGGCCACCAGCGCCACACGCTTGACGGCCTCGACGAACGGGGCGGTCTCGATCACGGCGACCGAATTGAACTCGGTCGGGAAGAGCGTGCGGTACTTCGGCAGGTCGCCTTCCAGCAGACGGGTCGTCGTCCGGCGGCCGGCGCCCTCGAAACCGATCAGGCCCTCGCCCTGGCCGGAGCCGGACAGCGCCAGCGTGACGGTGTCGCCGCTGCTCAGGGACTTGGCGGTGTCCAGCAGGGTCTTGGCGGGGACCAGCGCGACCGCGGAGGCGTCCGGGCTCTCCGGCTTCCACAGGAACTCGCGCACCGCGAAGCGGTAGCGGTCGGTGGAGGCCAGGGTGACGGTGTCGCCCTCGATCTCGATCCGGACGCCGGTGAGCACCGGAAGGGTGTCGTCACGGCCGGCGGCGATGGCGACCTGGGCGGCGGCCGCGGCGAAGACCTCACCGGGAACGGTGCCGGTGGCGGTGGGCATGGTCGGCAGGGCCGGGTACTCCTCCACAGGGAGGGTGTGGAGGGTGAACCGCGAGGAGCCGCAGACGACGGTGACCCGTACACCGTCGGTGGAGATCTCCACCGGGCGGTTGGGAAGCGCACGGCAGATGTCGGCGAGCAGCCGGCCGGAGACGAGGACCGTGCCCTCCTCTTCCACCTCCGCGTCCACCGAGACCCGCGCGGAGACCTCGTAGTCGAAGCCGGAGAGGCTCAGCGTGCCGTCCTCCGTCTTCAGCAGCAGGCCCGCGAGGACGGGCACCGGCGGACGGGCCGGGAGGCTCTTGGCCGCCCAGGCCACTGCCTCCGCGAGTACATCGCGCTCCACCCGGATCTTCACCGGAAACCGCCTCCTGCTGTTGCTGGCTCTTCGCCCTGCTGGCCTTCGTCGTCGGCTGGGTTGCCGGAGACCAGTCTGACGCACGCCACCGACAGTCGGTGCGGCTCGGGGTCAAGTCGACTCGACCGCGGACGGACGCCGGGCGGCCAACTTGTGCACAGGCCCCGTTTCCGAACGAGTTCCCCGGTAGATATCCGTGGTCGTAGTAGTAGGGGCTGTGGAAACCGTGGACAACCGCTTTTGCGCAGGTCAACGCGGACTTTTTGTCCACCGCCCCTGTGGGTGGCGGCCGTGGATAAGCGGGCGGTTCTGTGGACCGCCGGAAGTTCTGCACACCCGATGCACAGGGGACAGGTACTTCTCCCCAGCGCCGTCCCCAGCTTTACCCACGTTCCCCACAGCCCAACCGGGCACCTTGGTGTGACGGCTTTCACTCGGCCCGGTGAGGGCGGGTGTCGTGTTGCCGAACAGTGGACAGCGATGTGGAGAAGCCGGTGATCGCTGGGGACAACAGCGGTTTGCCTGTGGGCAGGCAGTGGACAAGCGGCCGGCCGCCCTGTGGACGAATCCTCTGTCCACACCCTGTGGAGGACGGTTGGCCACAATTCCACATGCGGCTGACCTCCTCCGATGACCCGTCAGCACACCTGCCTGTGGATCGCACAGGGATAACTTTCCCCTCCCCAGGATGTGGACGGAAGATTCTTGCCCAATCTGTGGAGAGAGGCCGTGACCCGCCCCGGAATCGAACACGGGCGGCGCGCTCCACAGGTTTGGGACGACGGAAGGGCGTATCGGGACGGGGGACCGAGCGGCTCGTAGCGGGTTCGGGAGAGGTGTGCAGCGGACTCGGACGCGCTCGGCAGCAGCGCGCAGAACGGCGCACAGGGAAACGGACGGAAGCGGGAAGCGGCGGGAAGAGAGAGGACGAGCGGGGCGCCGGGCGGGCGGTCCTCGTATGACGAAGGGCGCTCCGGGAGCGGGTCCCGGAGCGCCCTGGGCGTCCTGTGGCCGGCCTCAGCCGTTCTTGATGCGGTTGGTCAGCTCGGTGACCTGGTTGTAGATCGAACGCCGCTCGGCCATCAGCGCGCGGATCTTGCGGTCGGCGTGCATCACGGTCGTGTGGTCCCGGCCGCCGAACTGCGCGCCGATCTTCGGCAGCGAGAGATCGGTCAGCTCGCGGCAGAGGTACATGGCGATCTGGCGGGCGGTCACCAGCACCCGGCTGCGCGAGGAGCCGCACAGATCGTCGATGGTCAGCCCGAAGTAGTCCGCGGTGGAGGCCATGATCGCGGTCGCGGTGATCTCCGGCGCGGCATCCTCGCCGCCGGGGATCAGGTCCTTCAGCACGATCTCGGTCAGCCCCAGGTCCACCGGCTGCCGGTTGAGCGAGGCGAACGCCGTGACCCGGATCAGCGCGCCCTCCAGCTCACGGATGTTGCGGGAGATCCGGGACGCGATGAACTCCAGCACCTCCGGCGGCGCGTTCAGCTGCTCCTGCACCGCCTTCTTGCGGAGGATCGCGATCCGGGTCTCCAGCTCGGGCGGCTGGACGTCGGTGATCAGTCCCCACTCGAAGCGGTTGCGCAGCCGGTCCTCCAGGGTGACCAGCTGCTTGGGCGGCCGGTCACTGGAGAGCACGATCTGCTTGTTCGCGTTGTGCAGCGTGTTGAAGGTGTGGAAGAACTCCTCCTGCGTCGACTCCTTGCTCGCCAGGAACTGGATGTCGTCGACCAGCAGGATGTCCATGTCGCGGTAGCGCTTGCGGAACGCGTCCGCCTTGCCGTCGCGGATGGAGTTGATGAACTCGTTGGTGAACTCCTCCGAGCTCACGTAACGCACCCGGGTGCCCGGATAGAGGCTGCGCGCGTAGTGCCCGATCGCATGCAGCAGGTGGGTCTTGCCCAGCCCCGACTCCCCGTAGATGAACAGCGGGTTGTACGCCTTGGCCGGCGCCTCGGCGACGGCCACCGCGGCGGCGTGCGCGAAGCGGTTCGAGGCACCGATGACGAAGGTGTCGAAGAGGTACTTCGGGTTCAGCCGCGCGGTCGGCTCACCGGGGCCGGTGGCCGGCGCGGGCTGTGCGGCGAGCGGACTGGGCGCACCGCTGGGCGCGGGCAGCACCGCGCCGGGGCCGGAGCCGGGGTTGCCCGAGCGGCCGTTGTGCCCGCCGGGCTGGTGCTCGGAGAGGTCGCGGCGCGACGGGTCATAAGGGGCGCGCGGACCGTCGGAGTGCTGCGGCGGCCCGTTCCGGTCGGGCGCCTGCGCACGGTAGTCGCCCTGCCGCTGCTGATGCTGCGGTACATGGGACGACGGGGAGGCGTACGGGTCACGCTCGGGGTATCCGCCGAGGTGCTGCTGCTGCCAGCCGTAGTCGTCGCGCGGACCGGGGGCGCCGCCCATCTGCGGCCAGCCGCCGGGCTCGTGCCGGGGCTGCTGGTAGTCCGGATAGGCGGGCCGGACGCCGGGCAGGTCGTCGCCCTGGTGCCCATAGCCCTGACGGCTGTCGTGACGGGAGTCGTGGCGGCTGTCGTGCCGGGGTTCGTAGCCGTCGTACGCGTTGTGCTGCTGCGGTTCGTGCTGCTGCGGTGACTGACGCGTCGGCTGGTGGTGCGTGGGGGACTGCTGGGAGGACTGGTGCTGAGGAGCGGGCGGCGCGGACTGCGCCGGGGGCTCCTCGGCGGAGTCGTCCACGGTGATCGCGATCCGGATCGGGCGGCCGCACTCATGGGTGAGGACCTCCCCGATCAGCGGCGCCAGCCGGCCCTCGAGCACGGTCTTGGCGTACTCGTTGGGGACGGCGAGCAGCGCGGTGTCGGCGACCAGCGCCAGCGGCTGGGTGCGCTTGAGCCAGTCCTGGTCCTTGGGCTTGATCCCGTCGATCTCCGCACGAAGGAGGTGATCGAGCACGCGCGGCCACACTGCGGCAAGATCGGCAGGTACGTCAGCCACAGGGCACGCTCTCTCACAGTCCCACGAATGTGTGATTCTCAGGACGGGCGGGAAGGAATCGAAGTTCAGCCACGGTAGTCAGGGCGGGCCTGGGGATTCAAGTTGTTGTCCACAGGCTGTGCATAGTGTGTCCTGACAAGGGGCCGGTGGGCGCTGCCGAGGAGCCGGTTTGACCGGATGGCGTAGCCGCGCGTACCGTGACCAGGTCGAGTTGTCGATGGCTGCTGCCGCCTGCCTCCGATGGGCAAAGATCACGCTCGAGTGATCGTGTAGCGGTGCACTTAGGCGTTGCGAGCTACTCGTGGGCGCACGGTGACAGCCAGTCGACGCCCCACATCTGTCTCTCCTGAGACAACAAGCATTCCTGGAGCCCCCGAGTGAGCAAGCGCACCTTCCAGCCGAACAACCGCCGCCGCGCGAAGACCCACGGTTTCCGTCTGCGCATGCGGACCCGTGCCGGCCGCGCGATCCTCGCGTCCCGCCGTGGCAAGGGTCGCGCCCGCCTGTCGGCCTGAGCAGCAACCTAGGTCCATGACGTGCTGCCTACCGAGTATCGGCTGAGGCGGCGCGAGGACTTTGCGACCGCGGTACGCCGGGGACGCAGGGCCGGGCGCCCGCTCCTTGTCGTTCATCTTCGCAGCGGTGCAACGGACCCGCACGGGTCGGGGGAAAGCGTTCCCCTGGCACGTGCGGGTTTCGTCGTGAGCAAGGCAGTTGGCATCGCTGTCGTACGCAACAAGGTCAAGCGCAGGCTTCGCCATCTCATGCGCGACCGGCTGGACCGGCTGCCCACCGGTAGCCTGGTTGTCGTACGGGCCCTGCCCGCCGCGGGTGATGCGGATCACGACGAGCTGGCCCGCGACCTGGATGCCGCCCTTGAGCGGCTGCTGGGAGGGGTGCCGAGAGGCTGCAATCCCCCGGGGACCGCGACCGACGGCGGCTGCGCCCCGGGCCCCCGGAACCCCGGACGGGACCCGGGAGGGAGCGCACAGTGAAGTACCCGCTGCTGCTTTTGATCAAGATCTACCAGTGGACCATCAGCCCCCTGCTGGGGCCGGTCTGCAAGTACTACCCGTCGTGCTCGCACTATGGCTACACGGCCATCGACCGGCATGGCGCGGTGAAAGGAACTGCGCTGACAGCCTGGCGCATCCTGCGGTGCAATCCGTGGTCGCTCGGTGGCGTCGACCACGTCCCTCCCCGGAAGCGTCCGGTTTGGCATCAGCGGCTGAGGAGCCGCCTGGGCGGGCCCACCGTCCCTGAGCCTGTCGCCCAGCCCGAGACTCAGCCCAACGCCCAAGGAGCCTGATTCGTGGACACGATCCTCAGTCCCCTCTATATCGCTGTTTCCTGGATCATCGTCCAGTTCCACTCGTTCTACAGCCTCATCTTTGACAAGGACAGTGGCGCGGCGTGGGGTCTGTCCATCGTCTCGCTGGTGGTGCTGATCCGTATCTGCCTGATCCCGCTCTTCGTGAAGCAGATCAAGTCGACGCGGAACATGCAGGCGCTCCAGCCGAAGATGAAGGCGATCCAGGAGCGCTACAAGAGCGACAAGCAGCGCCAGTCCGAAGAGATGATGAAGCTCTACAAGGAGACGGGCACCAACCCGCTCTCGAGCTGTCTCCCGATTCTGGCCCAGTCGCCGTTCTTCATCTCGCTGTACCAGGTCCTGAACCACATCGCCCAGAACAAGGTGGTCGGTGTCATCGACCAGCCGCTTCTGGAGAGCGCGCAGAAGGCCCACATCTTCGGTGCGCCGCTGGCGGCGAAGTTCATGGACAGCGCGGAGAAGATCCAGAGCCTGGGTGCTTCCGTGGTCGACGTCCGCGTGGTCACGGTCATCATGATCGTTCTGATGTCGGCGTCGCAGTTCTACACGCAGCGCCAGCTGATGACCAAGAACGTCGACCTCACGGTGAAGACGCCGTTCATGCAGCAGCAGAAGATGCTGATGTACGTCTTCCCCATCATGTTCGCCGTCTTCGGCATCAACTTCCCCGTCGGTGTTCTCGTCTACTGGCTGACCACCAACGTGTGGACCATGGGCCAGCAGATGTTCATCATCCGTCGTAACCCGACCCCGGGCAGCAAGGCTTTCCAGGAGCGCCAGGAGCGGCTGCGTGCCGCGGGCAAGCTCGTCGAGGCCCCGGCGGAGGTCGCGGCGAAGGAGGCCGCCGAGGAGGCGCGCCAGAACCGCCAGCAGCCCAAGCGTCAGACGAAGAGCAAGCGGCAGTCCGGCGGCGCTCCGGCCGGCGACGCGCAGAACCGTACGCGTGCCGGATCGGCCTCGGGTGGCTCGGGCTCCGGTCAGGGTGCTGCGAAGAAGCAGTCGCTGGAGAAGAAGGACACGCAGGACGGCAAGGGGAAGGCCGGCGACTCCGCGTCCCGCACCTCCAAGTCCGGACAGCGCAAGGGCCAGCAGCGCCCCAAGCACCCGACCAAGAAGTAAGAAGGAGTCCTTTCGTGACGGACACGACCCCTGCCACCAAGGGCACCGACACCCTGAGCCGCCTGGAGCAGGAAGGCGAGATCGCGGCCGACTACCTCGAGGGTCTGCTGGACATCGCCGACCTCGATGGTGACATCGACATGGATGTCGAGGCCGACCGCGCCGCGGTGTCGATCATCAGCGACTCGACCAGCCGTGATCTGCGGAAGCTGGTGGGCCGCGACGGTGAGGTGCTGGAGGCGCTGCAGGAGCTGACCCGGCTGGCTGTTCACCGTGAAACCGGTGACCGCAGCCGTCTGATGCTGGACATCGCCGGCTTCCGGGCGCGCAAGCGTGAGGAGCTCTCGGAGCTCGGCGCCAAGGCGGCGAAGGAGGCCAAGGGCACCGGGCAGCCGGTGAAGCTCGACCCGATGACGCCCTTCGAGCGCAAGGTCGTCCACGACGCGGTGGCGGCGGCGGGGCTTCGGAGCGAGTCCGAGGGCGAGGAGCCGCAGCGTCGAGTGGTTGTCCTCCCGGCCTGACCACTCAGCGCTCCCGTTTTCTTTGGCCCCGTCTGCTCGCAGGCGGGGCCAAAACTTGTCAGCGTTCTGTGTTATCCCGGGGCATGACCCGGGTTCCCGGCAGAAAAAGCAGTCCAGAGGAAGGGCGGTTCCCGTGACGGAGGCAGCAGCGGAGCTCCCTCCTGCGCCGAAGACGGCGGAGGAGGTATTCGGTGAGCGCTTTCCGGAAGCCGTGCGGTACGGCGAACTGCTCGCCGACGCCGGGGTGACGCGTGGGCTCATCGGCCCGCGCGAGGTGCCGCGGCTTTGGGAGCGGCATCTGTTGAACTGCGCGGTGCTTTCCGAGGTGGTGCCCGAGGGCGTCTCGGTCTGTGATGTGGGTTCGGGGGCCGGGCTGCCCGGTATCCCGCTGGCGCTGGTGCGCCCGGACCTCAAGATCACGCTGCTGGAACCGCTGCTGCGGCGTACGAACTTCCTCCAGGAGGTCGTCGAGCTGCTCGGGCTGGACCATGTCACCGTCGTGCGCGGGCGGGCCGAAGAAGTCATGGGCAAGCTCCCCCAGGTCCATGTGGTGACGGCGCGTGCCGTCGCCCCGCTCGACCGGCTGGCCGGCTGGGGGGTGCCGCTGCTGCGTCCCTACGGCGAGATGCTGGCGCTCAAGGGCGATGCCGCGGAGGAAGAGCTCAAGGGGGCTCGGGCGGCGCTGAGCAAGCTCGGCGTGGTGGAGACCTCGGTGGTGCATGTGGGCGAGGGCATCGTCGATCCGCCGTCGACCGTGGTGCGGGTCGAGGTGGGCGAGAGCCCCGGTGGTGTGCGCTTCGCGGCCAAGCGGGCGAAGGCGGCGCGCGCGAGCCGTGTGTCGAGGGGGCGCCGACGCTGATGGTCTGATGCCGGCGTGCGAGGGGCCGGCATCGAGGTACGGACATGCCGTTCCGGGAATCAAGGAACGGGCGAATTCCGTAAATGCCACCAAAACGACACAAGACGGAGTGTCGCGGCTCATTCAGGCGCGACGCTGGCATCGTGTTTCACGTGAAACGTCGTTCTCTGCTGCAAGGGATCATCGACCGTGGTCGTGCGGCCGCCGCGCCGCGCGACCGTAGACCCACAAGGGTCAGCGAAGTATCCACAGAAGTGGATTCGTCCACAGGAGAACGGACCTCACTGGTTCACGACACCAAAAGCATGGCACGCTCTGAACATTGCGAGCCTGATGTCGAGGAGAGTGAATCCTTGCGGTCCGACGCCAACATCGCGGGACCGATGACCGATCCGGTCCCCGGTCCCCGTAGCGAGTCGTTCGGGGACGACGTTTCACGTGAAACGCCGCCCCCGATGGACGACACCCCGATCGGTCGTGCAGCTCAGCTGGCGGTGGAGGCACTTGGCCGCGCGGGTGAGGGGCTGCCCCGGCCTGAACAGACCCGGGTCATGGTGGTTGCCAACCAGAAGGGCGGGGTCGGCAAGACCACGACCACGGTGAACCTGGCGGCCTCCTTGGCTCTGCACGGTGCCCGAGTCCTGGTGATCGACCTCGACCCCCAGGGCAATGCCTCCACGGCACTGGGGATCGACCACCACTCCGAAGTGCCCTCCATCTATGACGTGCTGGTGGACAGCAAGCCTCTCTCCGACGTGGTGCAGCCGGTCGTGGATGTAGAGGGCCTGTTCTGTGCGCCCGCCACGATCGATCTGGCCGGTGCGGAGATCGAGCTGGTCTCGCTGGTGGCACGCGAGAGCCGGCTGGACCGCGCCATCAAGGCGTACGAACAGCCGCTGGACTACATCTTCATCGACTGCCCGCCCTCCCTCGGCCTGCTGACGGTCAACGCGCTGGTCGCCGGTGCCGAGGTGCTGATCCCGATCCAGTGCGAGTACTACGCGCTGGAGGGGCTGGGGCAGCTACTGCGGAACGTCGATCTGGTGCGGGGCCATCTCAACCCCAAGCTGCATGTCTCGACGATCCTGCTCACCATGTACGACGGACGGACCCGTCTGGCGTCTCAGGTCGCCGATGAGGTGCGCAGCCACTTCGGCCATGAGGTGCTCCGTACGAGCATCCCCCGCTCCGTACGCATCTCCGAGGCACCCAGCTATGGGCAGACGGTGCTCACCTATGACCCGGGGTCCAGTGGCTCGCTTTCCTATCTCGAAGCGGCCCGGGAGATCGCCTTGCGTGGGGTCCCGCAGACCGGGGGTCAGGGCCTCAGCGTCAACTATGAAGCACAGCACAGCATCTCGGAGGGGACTCAGTGAGTGAACGACGTAGAGGCCTGGGCCGTGGGCTCGGTGCGCTGATCCCCGCAGCACCGCAGAGCACGGATCAGATCGGGTCCGCGGGGCAGGGGGCGAGTTCATCCTCGTCCGCACCCGTCCTGGCCCCGGAACGTGGGGTGGCGGCGGCCAAGGTGACGTCGCTTCCCGCACACGGTGTTTCACGTGAAACGGAAGCACCGGCCGGGACAGAGGCATCGGCGGCGGGCGTCTCGGAGGTGGCCGGCGCGCACTTCGCCGAGGTGCCTCTGGATTCCATCAAGCCGAACCCGCGGCAGCCGCGGGAGGTCTTTGACGAGGACGCCCTGGCCGAGCTGGTCACCTCCATCAAGGAGGTGGGCCTGCTTCAGCCGGTGGTGGTCCGTCAGACGGGACCGGGGCGGTATGAGCTCATCATGGGTGAGCGCCGCTGGCGGGCCTGCCGTGAGGCCGGTCTGGAGAAGATTCCCGCGATCGTACGGGCCACGGGCGACGAGAAGCTGCTGCTCGACGCGCTCCTGGAGAACCTCCACCGGGCCCAGCTCAACCCGCTGGAAGAGGCCGCCGCCTATGACCAGTTGCTGAAGGACTTCAAGTGCACCCATGACGAGCTGGCTGACCGGATCGGGCGTTCGCGCCCGCAGGTCTCCAACACGCTGCGGCTGCTGAAGCTCTCCCCGTCCGTGCAGAAGCGGCTTGCCGCGGGTGTGCTCTCCGCGGGCCACGCCCGTGCCCTGCTTTCCGTGGAGGACACGGAAGAGCAGGACCACCTGGCGCGCCGCATCGTGGCGGAGGGACTGTCGGTCCGTTCCGTCGAGGAGATCGTGACGCTCATGGGGTCGACCCCCACGGGCGCGAGCAAGGCCAAGGGGCCCCGTGCGGGCGCCCGGGTGTCCCCCGCGCTCACGGGTCTCGCCTCCCGGCTGTCCGACCGCTTCGAGACCCGGGTGAAGGTCGACCTGGGGCAGAAGAAGGGAAAGATCGTCGTTGAGTTCGCCTCGATGGACGATCTGGAGCGCATCCTCGGCACCCTCGCCCCGGGGGAGGGGCGCGTCCTGGGCCAGACGCTGGCCGAGGAGAACAGCGACGAGGAGTGAGCTGATGCTCTCGGCTCCAAGGGCGGGCCGTGTTCCGGAACCCATACCGGAACACGGCCCGCCCTTTGCGCGCTTGCGGTACCCGTGCCCGTAAAGGGTGGATACGATGCGTTCGGGTATGGCACGTATCCATGTGGAGACATCTCACACACCGAGGAGAGGGCCATGCGATCGGTGAGCCGCACCGGACTGCTGGCAGCGGGGTTCGGCCTCGCAGCCGTCGGAGGGTTCGTTGGTGGTCTGCTCAGAGAGCAGGTGGCGCTGACGGCGCTTCGGGGTGTGGCAGGCGAGGAAAGCGAGGACCTGGGTTCATGGGCCGTCGGCTCGTACCGCTCACGCTGGACAACCTTCCGGACCTCCCCAAGCGCTGCCGCTCCTGTGTTTTCTGGGAGCTCGACCCCGTCAGCGGTGAGGCCGCGGTAAAGGCGGGTCGCCCCGAGCTGGAGAAGGAAGCCTGGATCTCGGCAGTACTGCTGGAGTGGGGGTCCTGTGGGCGGGTGGTCTATGTCGATGAGGTGCCGGTCGGGTTCGTGATGTACGCCCCGCCGGCCTATGTGCCACGTTCCACGGCCTTCCCCACCAGCCCGGTTTCGCCCGACGCGGTACAGCTGCTGACGGCATGGCTGATCCCCGGCTACCAGGGGCAGGGGCTGGGGCGGGTGATGGTCCAGACGGTCGCCAAGGACCTCATCCAGCGTGGCTTCAAAGCCATTGAGGCCTTCGGCGATGCCCGCTGGAGCGAACCGGCCTGTGTACTGCCCGCAGATCACCTGCTCGCGGTGGGCTTCAAGACCGTGCGTCCTCATCCCCGTTTCCCTCGGCTGCGCCTCGAGCTCCGCACCACGATCTCGTGGAAGGAAGATGTGGAGCTGGCCCTCGACCGCTTGCTGGGAGCCGTCCAGAAGGAACCCGCACTGCGGCCGCTGTAGAGCCGGCGTTTCCCGTGAAACAGAGAACGGGCCCACCCCCTTGTCGGGGGCGGGCCCGTTTCCCGTGAAACGAGGCGGCGTGACTCAGCCGAGGAAGTCCGCCAGGTCGCGCTCGATCGCGGCCTTCGGCTTGGCGCCGACGATGGTCTTCACGACCTCGCCGCCCTGGTAGACGTTCATGGTCGGGATCGACATGACGCCGTACTTGGCGGTGGTGGCCGGGTTCTCGTCGGTGTTCAGCTTGGCGATGACGATCCCGTCGTTCTCTGCGGCGATCGCCTCCAGGGACGGGGCAACCTGGCGGCACGGGCCGCACCAGGTGGCCCAGAAGTCCACGAGAACGGGCTTGTCGCTCTTGAGGACGACCTCTTCGAAGTTGGCGTCCGTGACGGTCACCGTGGCGCCGGCCATGGGATTCTCCTTACTCGGTGGGTGTGGGAAAGCGGGGTGCGCGGATCAGGCGGCGGGGGTCTTCTCCGGCTCGGCCGTCGCCTCGCCGTCCGACAGCGAGGCGAGGAACCGCTCGGCGTCGAGG
Source organism: Streptomyces sp. NPDC001219 (assembly GCF_053597915.1). Classification (NCBI taxonomy): domain Bacteria; kingdom Bacillati; phylum Actinomycetota; class Actinomycetes; order Kitasatosporales; family Streptomycetaceae; genus Streptomyces; species Streptomyces sp. NPDC001219. The sequence continues at coordinate 49,630 of NZ_JBSFJF010000037.1, forward strand.
GCGGCGGAGCAGCCCGTGCCGGCCGCGGTGATCGCCTGGCGGTAGGTGTGGTCGACGACATCGCCGGCGGCGAAGACGCCCGTCAGGTTGGTACGCGTGCTGGGCGCGTCGACCTTGAGGTAGCCGTCGTCGTCGAGCTTCAGCTGGTCCTTGAACAGCTCGGTCCGCGGGTCGTGGCCGATGGCGATGAAGAGGCCGGTGACGGGGAGTTCCGAGGTCTCGCCGCTCTTCAGGTTGCGCAGCGTCAGACCCGACAGCTTGCTCTCGCCGTGGATCTCGGCGACCTCGCTGTCCCACGCGAACTTGATCTTCGGGTCGGCGAACGCACGCTCCTGCATCGCCTTGCTGGCCCGCAGGGTGTCACGGCGGTGGACGACCGTGACGGACTTGGCGAAGCGGGAGAGGAACGTGGCCTCCTCCATCGCGGTGTCGCCGCCGCCGATGACGGCGATGTCCTGGTCCTTGAAGAAGAACCCGTCGCAGGTGGCGCACCACGAGACGCCGCGACCGGACAGCTCGTCCTCACGGGGCAGACCGAGCTTGCGGTGCTGGGAGCCGGTGCTGACGATCACGGTCTTCGCCCGGTGCACGTTTCCAGCGGTGTCGGTGACGGTCTTGATCTCGTCGGAGAGATCGACCGCGACAATGTCGTCGGGCACCAGCTCGGCGCCGAAGCGCTCCGCCTGGGCACGCATGTTGTCCATGAGGTCCGGCCCCATGATGCCGTCGCGGAAACCGGGGAAGTTCTCCACGTCGGTGGTGTTCATCAGCGCGCCTCCGGCGGTGACGGCACCTTCGAAGACCAGCGGCTTCAGGGACGCGCGGGCGGTGTAGAGCGCTGCGGTGTAGCCCGCGGGCCCGGAGCCGATGATGATCACGTTGCGGACGTCGCTCACGGGTGTCTTCCTTGTCTCTGCCGACTGCTTGCTGGGGCTCTCGGTTCTCTCACCCCACCCAACGGATCCTACGGGGCGAGCATTCCCGGAGTGTCACAGCGCACTTCTCGTCGCTCAGTCTCGCTGGAACGAGTGCGACAGCAGAACCTTTCCGGGAGTCGGAGGGGTGGCGGAGACACAAGAGGAAGCGATCACATACGCGGTGACGCGCTGGGTGTCGGACGGATCGGGCAGCACCACGAGGTAGGCGTCCTTGCCCTGGTAGCGGGTGTGGCTGGTCGCCAGCGGGCTCTCCGGACGGGCAACGCCCTGACGGACGCACGACGGAAGGGTGTCGGCGCTGCCGCGCAGCGGCGTGTCGGGGGAGCTCCGGGTGCCGATGCCCGGGGACTTGTGCGACCGCTTGGTCGCCAGCAGATCGTGGACATGTGATTCGAGGCTGGCCGCGGTCAGTGCGCCCGCACCGTGGTTCTTCTCCGGGGCGGCGGTGGTTCGGTCCTGCTTGCCCGTCTGGCTGCCGTCGAGGGTGGCGTTCTGGATGAGCAGGCCACCCACGCTGAAGACCGCAGCGGCCGCCGCGGTGCCGAGCAGAATCCGCGGCCAGCGCCGCGCACGGGACCCGCGGCCGCCCGGCGTCTGGCGTCCCGGTCCGGAGGAGCCCCGGGGGCGTCCGGCGGGCCGGCCGGACGGCGTTCCCCGGCGTGGCGCCTCGTCGCCGGTTTCACGTGAAACCACGACGGGGGCGGCGGCCGTTTCACGTGAAACATGAGCCGTGCTTACAGGAGTGGTGGCATCCAGCAGCGCCTCGGCGGCGAGGGCGGCATCGATGCGGCCCGCGACATCGGTCGGCATTCGCAGCGGACCGGGGAGCGTGCCGAGCAGTGACCGGATTTCCTCCAGGGAGGCATAGACGTCGTCGCACAGGGGGCAGGAGGAGAGATGGTCGCGCAGTTCCGCGGTCCGTGCGGGGGAAAGCAGCCCGTCCGTGAACTCGGAGATCTCGGTTACCTCCGGGTGCTCACCTGTGGGGTGCTCACCCGTGCCGGTCGTCGACGTCACGCTCGCCCACCTCCGCCCTTCACGGCACCTGTGCCCTTGGGTCCTGCCGTCGGTGGGACGGATGTCCCCTGCGCCCGGTTCCTTCCCCGGCTCACGGGTTTGCTATCCCCGTTGCCGGCGCGCAGATGGGTGACCAAGGGGAGGAGCCGCGCCCGGCCGCGGGCGCAGCGGCTTTTCACCGTTCCGGCCGGGATGTCGAGGATCGACGCGGCCTCCGCGACGGGGTATCCCTGCATGTCGACGAGGACGAGCACGGCCCGCTGGTCCTCGGGGAGGGTGCGCAGGGCGCTGAGCAGCTCGCGGTGCAGATCCTGACGCTCGGCGGGTGCCTCAGCGGATTCCTCGGGCTCGAGCAGCTGCTCCAGCCGCTCGGTCTCGGCGACGGGAGAGGTGCGCCGCGAGGCGGCTTTGCGGGCCCGGTCCAGACAGGCGTTGACCGTGATGCGGTGCAGCCATGTCGTCACCGCGGACTGACCGCGGAAGGTGTGTGCCGCTCGGTACGCGGAGACCAGGGCGTCCTGCACGGCGTCGGCGGCTTCTTCCCGATCGCCGAGAGTGCGCAGCGCCACCGCCCAGAGCCGGTCGCGATGGCGCCGGACTATCTCCCCGAAGGCATCGGGGTCGCCTTTTACGTGCAGGGCAAGGAGATCGGCGTCGGTTGGTGTCGAAGCCTCGTCGCTGTCGGTGGACACGGGCCCCCCGGCCGTAGCTGCCTGATCTCGGTCCCATTCAAGCCCGCCAGGTCATGAAAGTAAATGCCGTCGAATGGCAGTGATCAGCAGGCGGGGGCGGAAATGCGCCGTTCTCGGGTGCGGATACGGCCCATGACATAGCGGATCACCATGCGTGGGGGCTCCGGCCGGAAATCCGGCCGGAGCCCCCACGGTCGTCCGTACTCACCGCCTGCTCAGTTGGTGAAGGACACCTCTGTCACACCCTGCCGGTAGCCGGGGTCGGTGTACCCGTCACTCTGCGCGAACGGCATCGCGGTGATCCATACGACCACGAAGCGCGTCTTTGCCGGCTGGTCCAGCTTGACCTTCAGGGTCGACCCCGAGGCCTCCCCCGTGCCGAGCTTCTGCATGGAGCTCAGCGGTTCCGACGGGGAGAGCGAATGGGCCGCGTAGAGCGAAAGGGTCGTGTGGTTGCCGACGAAGTGCAGTCCGATCGACGCGGCGCTTATCTGCTGCTTCGATCCGAGGTCGTAGACGAGGCCGACGCCCTTCTTGAAGGCCGGGTTCAGCGTGGGGCCCTCTTCATAGCTCCTGCTGCCCCAGAAGGTGCTGGGGTCCCCGTCGTAGGTGTCCTTCGCCTGGTTCGCGTGCTGCGGCTGGCCGTCGGGGTAGTACTCCCCGGCGTCCACGATCTTGACCGGCTTGCCCGTGGGCTTCTTGGCCGCACCGCTGCTCGTCTGAGAGTTACCCGGGTCTTCCTGGTCGCTCTCCCGCTTCAGCAGGGTGTCCGCCAGCTGCCAGCTGCCCAGGCCCAGTGCCGCGATGAGCAGCGCAGAGACGGACCACTTCAGGGCCCGTCCGGTGCGGCTCTGCAGCGGGGGCGGCGGAGTGGTGACCGGCTGCGTCGCCCCGACCTGGGCGTTGCGCGCCGCGGGCTGCCGGTAGCTGCCCTGCTGGAAGCCCGTCCGCTGGTACGGCGGAGGTGCGGTGAAGGCGGTCTCCGGGGGCCGGATACGGGGCATGGCCGCGACGGCCTTGGCCAGCTCCTCCGGGGTGGTGCACGGCTGCTCCTGGCGGGAGGCCGTGGCGCCATCGTTGATCAGCGCGCGCATGGCCAGCTCGGACAGCCCGCGGTGAACTCCGGCGCGCACCTGGTCGGGCGCGATCAGCCCGACGCCCTTGGGCAGGCCGGTGAGGCCATGGGCGTCGTTCTCGTACGGCCAGCGCTGGGTCAGCGCGGCGTAGAGCAGTGCACCGATCGCCTCGGTGTCCGTGCGCTGCGGGGACTCGCAGGTGATGCCGCGCAGCGCCGCCATGACGGCCAGGCCGCGGATGCGGTACTGCCCGGACTCCGTACGCAGCACCGAGCCGGGGGTGATCCGCAGATGGGAGAGACCCTCGCGGTGCGCGGCGGCCATGGCCTGGGAGACCTGGCTGACGAGCTGGTAGGCGTCGTGCGGCTCCAGCGGGCCGTTGGCGAGCACCGTGGTGAGCTCGGTGGCGTCCGGCAGCCACTCATGGACGACGTAGACGAGGTCGTTCTCCTCGACGGCGTCCAGGACCTGGACGAACCGGGGGTCACCGAGCAGCGCCGACGAGCGGGCGGCCGACAGCACCGGCCGGGCTCTGGGATGGTCGGCGGGCAGGATGTGCACACCGACGGCGCGGCGCAGCATTTCGTCCACCGCACGCCAGCTGCTGAATCCGTCCAGACGGGTGACGCACTCTTCGAGGCGGTAGCGTCTGGCAAGCTTGTGGCCGCTGTGCAGTTCCGGTGGCTGGGCTTCGATCGCCTCGGCACGCTCCTCATCGGTGCCCGCAGCGTCCTGTTCCCCGCCGGATACCTTCTCGGCCTTAGCACCGTCGTCCGTGGCCTTGCCCGCCTTGGCGGTCAGCGGTTCCTCACCGCTCGTGTCTGCCACGTCGACGGCAGCCGTGCTCCGTTCCGCCACCGTCGTTCCTGCCTCCCCATCCGTTGCAGGCTCAATGAGCCAAGACAATTGTGCCCACAGTCCGCCACTATGCACGACACACGGTGGCAGTCGATGGTTGTGCTCAATCAACGTCCAAGCTTCGACCGGACCATGCCTACCAGGGCGTTGAGTTCCTGGACGCGCATTTTGCGTGCGGCCGCGTAGAACACGGCCACAAGTGCGGCGGCGCCGGCGACCAGAGCGGCGAGCGACCCCAGGAACCCGCTGCCGAGCATCTGCATGATGCCGTACACCACGGCCCCGGAGATCACCGTGGCCGGAATGCTGGCACCGGCCAGCCGTGCGTAGGTCCGCACGACATGGGCGGTGTCGAGATCGCCGCCCATGCGCTTGCCCAGCCGCCGCCAGGCCACACCGACGCCGATGATGTACGCCAGTCCGTAGGAGGCCGCCATGCCGACCACGGCCCAGCGGGCGGGCAGCACCAGGAAGCAGAGGCCGGAGGCCGCTGCGTTGACGGCGGCGACGATCACCGTGTTGTAGAAGGGGGTGCGGGTGTCCTCGTACGCGTAGAAGGCGCGCAGGACGACGTACTGCACCGAGAACGGGATCAGGCCGACACCGAAGCCCATCAGCATGTAGCCCATCGGGATGCCGGCGCCGGACGAACCGTAGACCAGCGTGCACAGCGGGATGCCGAGGGAGAGGAAGCCGAACGAGATCGGGACGATGGCGACGGCGGAGGTGCGCAGGCCCTGCGAGATGTCGTCGCGGACGGCCCCGTTGTCGCCGTCGTGTGCCGAGCGGGCCAGTCGCGGCAGCAGGGCCGCCATCACGGAGACCGTGATGATCGCCTGCGGCATGTTCCAGATCAGCTGTGCGCTGGCGTACGAGATGAAGCCGGTGCCCGGGTGCCCCTGGTCGTTGGCGGTGTTTCCGGCCCAGGTGGAGAGCTGGGTGACGACCAGGACGCCGGCCTGGTTCGCGAGCACGAACAGCACCGTCCACTTGGCGAGCTTGGCGGCCTTGCCCAGGCCGTGGCCGCGCCAGTCGAAGCGGAGCCGGAGCTTGAAGTCGGCGTCGCGCAGGTACGGGATCATGGCCAGTGCCTGGACGACGAGCCCGAGGAGGGTGCCGATGCCCAGGAGCCGGATGCCCTCGTCGGGGACGGTGGTGACGCCGATGTGCGAGGTCTCCGCCGAGCCGTAGACCCAGAGGAACAGGCCGAAGGTGGCGATCATCACGATGTTGTTGAGGACCGGGGTCCACATCATCGCGCCGAAGCGGCCGCGGGCGTTGAGGATCTGTCCCATCACGACGTGCAGACCCATGAAGAAGATCGTGGGTACGCAGTAGCGGGTGAACGCGACGGCGACCTCGTTGGCCGCCGGGTCGCGGGAGATGTCGAAGGAGACCAGCTTCACCAGCAGTGGCGCCGCGAAGACCGACAGGACCGTCAGCACGCCGAGGACCACCATGACCAGCGTCAGCAGCCGGTTGGCGTAGGCCTCGCCGCCGTCGTCGTCCTCCTTCATCGCGCGGACCAGCTGCGGGACGAAGACGGAGTTCAGGCCGCCGCCGATGGTCAGGATGAAGATCATCGTCGGAAGCTGGTAGGCGACCTGCCAGGAGTCACCGAGCACCGCACCGCCGAGCGCCGCGACGATCAGTGCCGAGCGGACGAAGCCCGTGAGACGCGACACCATCGTGCCGGCGGCCATCACCGCGCTGGACTTGAGCAGACCGGACGCCCGGCCGCCGGAGGGCTTGCCGGCCGCCGCCACGGGGGCGGGCTCCGGCTCCGGCGCGGGCTGCTGGGGCACCGCCTCCGGACCGGGCACCGCGCCGGCCGCCGGGGTGCCCGGAGGCACCGGAGCGGGCTGCTGGGGCTCGTAGTGCTGCTGGTCGCGGTAGAGATGCGCGAAGGCGTCGGGCTCCGGACGCTCGCCGGCGGCCTGGGGGGCCAGGCCCTGGACGCCCAGGAACTGCGTCGTCGCCTGGGCATCGGCGTACGGATCGACGTACGGGAGGTGCTGGGTCGCGTCCTGCGGCCCGGACGGCGGGGGCGGGGCCCATTGCTGCTGCGGGTCGGGCGTGTGGCGGCCCGCGGCGGGCTGGTGGTAGAGCGGAGGCGCGGGCTGTCCCGGGGCCGGCGGTGGGTGAGCGGCGCGGTCGTAGCGCGCCTGGGTCACCGGCTCCTGTGCCGTCGGGTCCTGGGCGCGGTGCGGATCGTTGCGGTAGGCGTCCTGGACGTAAGGGTCCTGGTCCGCGGGCAACGGGGGCGTCGGAGGGACCGGGCGGGTGGGGTCGCCACTGGCGCCCCGGCCCCGGTCACCGTCATACGGCGCATTCATCGCTGCCCCACCTCATCCGTCGCCGGCCAACCGGCCCCGCTACCTATCAACGGTCCACTTTCTCACCTGAGCCGGACGGGTCGGAGCTTTCCGATCCGGTGTCCGGCGTGGGGTCACTCGGCTGCTCCGGCTCGTCACCGTCCGTGCCGCCGTTGTCGTCGTCCGTACCGCTGTCGCCGTCGGAACCCTCGCCGTCGGGCCCGTCGTCGGTGCGCTGGGAGGCCGCCCGCTTGCGCTGGAGGTAGATCCGCACACCCGCGAGGACCAGCAGCAGCACACCCCCGGCGATCACGAGCATCACCGTGGCGGTGATCTCCGTGACGTTCACCTGGAACCTCATGGGGGCACCGTAGGGCTTTCCGTCCGCCGTGTAGAGCTGGGCGGTCACCCAGGCCCGGCCGTTGGCGTTCGCCGTGGTGGCGAACTTGAACGACTGGCTGTGGCCGCCGTCCACCGTGATCGTCTGCGCCTTGCCCGCGTCCAGACGGTTGGGCTGGGACGAGGTCAGCTTCAGCGTCATGTCCTTGACGCCCTGGACCAGGTTGTTCTGGACCGTCACCGGAATCGTGGCGCTGCGCCCGGAGAGCGTCGCCCCCGACTTCTGGATCAGGTGCACCTTCCTGGTCAGACCGTCGAGGTAGTTGCGGACGGAGTGCCGGTAACTCGCGGCACCGCCGGCGTCGCCGCGCCACTCCGTCGACATCTCCCGCATTATGGCGCTGCCGAACGGGGTCACCACGCGCTGCGGCTGGGCCAGGATCACGCGGTAGTCGTCCAGTGCGGCCTGGGTGCCCTGGATCTGCCGGAAGGCGGAGGTGGGGAGTTCCTGCCGGCGGAGTGAGGAGGGGTAGGCGGCGCCGCTCGGGACCCGGCGGGTGGCCGAGCGGTCGGGCTTGGCCTTGGCCGCCTTGCCGAGGCTCAGCGGCTGGGACCAGCTCCCGGAGTCCTCCAGGGTCCGCAGCGCGGTGGCCATGGCGTGGGCCTGGCTGACCGACGGCATGCGCTGCGGCGCCACGACGACGCTGCGCTGCCGGCCGGGGTCCTCCAGGCTGATCATCTGGGTCTGGGCGACGAAGTTCTGGACCGCGTGGGCGGCCTTTCCGGTCTTCGACATATCGCCTTCGAAGGCCCGGGAGAGCTGGGCGTCCGCGACGATGGCCGTGTTGCCGCCGCCGATGGGGCGGGCCGCCGTCGGGGTGTAGGACAGCCCGCCGGTCTCCCGCAGGCTGTCGCTGCGGGTGATCACGTTGTGCGCACCGGCCGAGGTCGCGACGTCCACGACGGAGGAGTCGATCGCGCCGTCGACGGGCCAGGCGAAGTCCGTGCGCGGCTTCACATCGAGGATCGTGTCCACGGTCGTCTCGGCGAGGTCGGTGGCCGGGCCGAGGTGGCTGAGCGCGCTGGGCACGCCCTTGCCGTGATGGGCGAGCGAGGCCAGGTCGGGGTCGGCGAAGGGCAGCGCGACGACCTCATGCGTCATGGTCGCCTCTTCGAGATCGTGCAGCCACTGCTTGGCGACCGCCTGGTTCTTGCCCATGGGGCCGTCCGGGCCGTTCACCCGGTACGACTTGGTCATCGCGTCGACGGTCGCGAGCAGATCGGGATCGATGACGAAGGTCACCGGCAGGTTCTTGCTGAGCGCGACCATCTGCTGGAGCCGGCCGCCCGGCGCGAGCTCGGCGGCGAGGTCGTCGTTGCGGAAGACCGGCGTCTGCTGGGTGTCGGCGTCGGTCTCGGCGGTGAGGTGGGTGGAGGAGATCAGCGGCCACAGGTACGTGAGCTGCGTCTTCTTCGTGGCATCGGCCTCCTGCCAGGGCAGCAGCGTCCGGTCGAAACCGAGGACCTGGCCGTAGGGCGCGGCCTGCGAGCGCCCGGACACGGAGACACCGATCTGGTACACACCGTCCTTGTCGAGGCGGAGGTCCTTGACCGGCACGCTGAGGCTGAAGGGGCGGCTGACCCCGGGCTCCAGCTTGCCGATCTTCTTCTCGCTGCCGTCGATCTCCCTGCCGTCCGCGCTGGGCAGATACCCCGTGCGACGGGACACATTGTCGATGGAGCTACGGCCGCCGAGCGCGTCCCCGCGGTGCATGCCGACATGGGCGTCGGTGATCGTGCCGCGGCTGTCATTGGTCAGCGTGCCGGAGACCGTGACCTTGCCGCCCTTGGAGGGAGCGGGCGGGGTCATCGAGTCGATGGTGACGTCGACCGTGCGGGAGCCGGTCGGGGCCGCCTGGGCGGTGGAGGGGTGCGGGACCTGGAGCAGCCCCACGAGCAGGAGCACTCCAGTGAGCAGTGTCACGGTCCGTCGCAGCCATCGACCACGCGGCCGTTCAGTCGCCTGGAACCCTGCCGCCTCGGCCACGCGCTCGTCCGTCCCTCGTCGTCGTCAGTGGTCGTCGGAATGTGCGTCCACGAATGGTAACGAGGCCCGGCGCGTCGGAGTGCCGCGGACTGCTCCACATGATCGCGGAGCGGAGGCCCGTGCCCGGCCTGTCCCCTTTATTGCGTGGCGCCGGGTGCTGCGCGGCCACGTACCCTGTTTTGTTGTGCCGAACGCCAACAATGACCTCCACGCCCCGATCGCCGAGCGGACCGCGCAGCCGACGAACGCGCTGAACCATGTCCAGCGCCGTGCCGTGAGCGAGCTGCTGCGGGTGTCCCCCGTCGCGGATGACCTGGCCCGTCGATTCCAGGAGGCCGGGTTCACACTTGCCCTGGTCGGCGGCTCGGTCCGGGATGCGCTGCTGGGCCGGCTCGGCAATGACCTGGACTTCACCACCGATGCCCGGCCGGAGGACGTGCTGAAGATCGTCCGGCCGTGGGCGGACGCGGTCTGGGAGGTCGGCATCGCCTTCGGCACGGTCGGCTGCAAGAAGGACTCCTTCGACATCGAGGTCACGACCTACCGGTCCGAGGCCTACGACCGCACCTCCCGCAAGCCCGAGGTCTCGTACGGTGACTCCATCGAGCAGGACCTGGTGCGCCGGGACTTCACGGTGAACGCCATGGCGGTGCTGCTGCCGCAGAAGGAGTTCGTCGACCCGCACGACGGTCTGGAGGACCTGGCGGCGCGGGTGCTGCGGACGCCGGGGACGCCGGAGGAGTCGTTCTCCGACGATCCGCTGCGGATGATGCGCGCGGCCCGCTTCGCCGCGCAGCTGGACTTCGCGGTGGACCCCGAGGTCTTCGCCGCGATGAAGGCGATGTCGGACCGCATCGAGATCGTCTCCGCGGAGCGCGTACGGGACGAACTGAACAAGCTGATCCTGGCGCCGCACCCGCGCGAGGGGCTGCGGCTGCTGGTCGAATCGGGCCTGTCCGGGCATGTGCTGCCCGAGCTGCCCGCCCTGCGGCTGGAAAGTGACGAGCATCACCGCCACAAGGACGTCTACGAGCACTCGCTGACGGTGCTGGAGCAGGCGATCGACCTTGAGGAGAACGGGCCCGACCTCGTGCTGCGGCTGGCGGCTCTCCTGCACGACATCGGCAAGCCCCGGACGCGGCGCTTCGAGAAGGACGGCCGGGTCTCCTTCCATCACCACGAGGTGGTGGGCGCGAAGATGACCAAGAAGCGGATGACCGCGCTGAAGTACTCGAACGACCTGGTCAAGGACGTCTCGCGGCTGGTGGAGCTGCATCTGCGCTTCCACGGCTACGGGACGGGCGAGTGGACGGACTCCGCGGTCCGCCGGTACGTACGGGACGCCGGCCCGCAGCTGGAGCGGCTGCACAAGCTGACGCGCTCGGACTGCACCACCCGCAACAAGCGCAAGGCCGGGGCCCTGTCGCGCGCCTACGACGGGCTCGAGGAGCGCATCGCGCGGCTTCAGGATCAGGAAGAGCTGGACGCGATCCGTCCGGACCTGGACGGCAACGAGATCATGGAGGTTCTGGGCCTGCGCCCGGGGCCCGAGGTCGGCAAGGCGTACAAGCAGATGCTGGAGATCCGGCTGGAGCACGGGCCCATGGAGCGCGACGCGGCGATCGCTGCGTTGAAGGAGTGGTGGGCCGCTCAGAGCTGAGCCTGCAACGGGCGGTGTTTCACGTGAAACGAGGAGCGGTGTTTCACGTGAAACACCGCTCCTTTGTCTTCCGGCGCGTTCGGCGTGCGCTACTTCACCGAGGTCAGGCAGAGCACCATGCGGGTGTCGCCGCTCCTGCGCCGGTGCACGCTCTTGGTGTAGGCCGACTCGCCCTCGGCGCACACCGTCGGGTCCGTGGTGTTGTTGTGCACCTTGCTCACCTTGTACTCGGCTTCGGAGCTGCTGCAGTCCACCACCTTGAGCCCGTCGTCGAGTGAGCTGCTGGACTTCTGCACACAGTCACCGGCCTCAGCGTTCTCCGCGTCGTCCTGGCTGGTGATCCAGAAGAATGCGAAGGCGATCACCGCGATGACGAGCCCGATGGCCCTCAGGATCGACTTGACGGACCGGCGCTTGGCGGGCTGCGGCGGCGGAGGCATGGGAGCTCCGCCGTGCAGGGGCTGCTGAGGAGCCATCGGGTAACCCGCCGGCGGCTGCTGTCCGTACGGAGCCTGCGGCTGCGGCGGGTAGGCGTAGCCCTGGGGCTGGCCGTAGGGGGCCTGGGGCGCTTGCGGCGCCTGCGGATACGGGCTCTGGCCGTAGGGCGGCTGTCCGTAGGGCGGTTGCCCGTACGGCGCCTGGCCGTATGGATGCTGGCCCTGAGGCGGCGTGGTCATGGAACTCCCCCGATATTGATGTGTACAGGCTCGTGTTGCAGGACGCCCGTAAGGTATCTGGTCCCCGTGGCGCCCAGTTGCCGGGCCCAGGGGGCTGAGCGGCGAGGGGGCGATGACTAGCGGCGCACCGAGCGGACCGTCGCCGCGGCGATCAGCGCATAGAGCACGGTCACCATGCCCAGGAGCGCGGCGGACCGTCCGTCCGGAGGCAGCATGAGGGCCGCGACCGCGGCGGCCCCGACGAAGGCGACGTTGAAGAGCACGTCGTAGAGAGCGAAGGAGCGGCCGCGGAAGGCGTCATCGACCGTCGACTGGACGATCGTGTCCGTGGAGATCTTGGTTCCTTGGGTGCTCAGGCCGAGGACGAACGCGGCGGCCAGCATCGGACCCGGTGCGAAGAACAGCCCGAGAGACGGCAGCAGTACCGCGCCCAGCGCCGCGCAGGCCGCGATCCAGCCGAACGCGGTGAGCCGCGCGACGGCCCAGGGCGTGACGACCGCCGCCGCGAAGAAGCCCGCTCCTGACACGCCGACGGTGATCCCGAGCAGCGCCAGTCCCTCGGACTGGGTCGCGGCCCAGGAGTACCGGCACAGCATCAGCACCATGACCGTCAGCGCCCCGTAGCAGAAGCGCATCAGGGCCATCGCGATCAGTGCGCGGGCCGGGGTGCGCCGCTCGGCGAGATGGCGCAGCCCTTCCCTCAGCCCGCGCGCGGTGCTCAACAGGGCTGCCCGCAGGTGCGGTTGGAGGCGTGCCGGGTCGGGACCGAGCAGCTGTGGTGCCATGCGCAGGGAGGTCAGGGCCGAGCAGAAATAGAGGACCGCGGCGAGCAGTACGACGTAGGCGTCCACATCCGGGCCGGCCAGCCGGACGGCGAAGGCGAGCCCGCCGCCCGCAGTCGCGGCGAGCGTCCCGGCCGTAGGCGTCAGGGAGTTGGCCATGACCAGCTGTTCTTCCCCGTCGACCACCCGTGGCAGCGCGGCCGAGAGCCCGGCCAGGACGAAGCGGTTCACGGCGGTCACGGAGAGGGCCGAGGCATAGAAGAGCCAGTCGGCGGCCTCCGAGACGATCAGCGTCGCGGTGGCCATGGCCAGCAGGGAGCGCAGCAGGTTTCCGTACAGCAGGACCTGACGCCGCCGCCAGCGGTCGAGCAGCACCCCGGTGAACGGTCCGAGGAGGGAGTACGGGAGCAGCAGGATCGCCATGGCGGAGGCGATGGCGGCGGGTGAGGCCTGCCTCTCGGGCGAGAAGACGACGAAGGCGGCGAGCGCGACCTGGTACACCCCGTCGGCCGCCTGGGACAGGAGCCGTGCGGCAAGGAGCGAGCGGAAGTCGCGTAGCCGGAGTAATACGCGAAGGGCGCGCACAGCATGCATGACGCACAGCCTCACACAGCCCGCAGGCCCCCGGGCGGAATGCCCGGGGGCCTGCGGTGGGAGGGTGCGTCGGGGCGGCTCAGCGCTCGACGTCGCCGTTGATGAACTTCTCGACGTTCTCCCGTGCCTCGTCGTCGAAGTACTGCACCGGCGGCGACTTCATGAAGTACGAGGACGCGGAGAGGATCGGGCCGCCGATGCCGCGGTCCTTGGCGATCTTCGCGGCGCGCAGGGCGTCGATGATGACACCCGCGGAGTTCGGGGAGTCCCAGACCTCGAGCTTGTACTCCAGGTTCAGCGGAACGTCACCGAAGGCGCGGCCCTCCAGGCGGACGTACGCCCACTTGCGGTCGTCCAGCCAGGCCACGAAGTCCGACGGACCGATGTGGACGTTGTCCTCGCCCAGCTCACGGTCCCGGATCTGGGAGGTGACGGCCTGGGTCTTGGAGATCTTCTTGGACTCCAGGCGCTCGCGCTCGAGCATGTTCTTGAAGTCCATGTTGCCGCCGACGTTCAGCTGCATCGTGCGGTCCAGGATGACGCCCCGGTCCTCGAAGAGCTTGGCCATCACACGGTGCGTGATCGTGGCGCCGACCTGCGACTTGATGTCGTCACCGACGATCGGGACACCGGCCTCGGTGAACTTGTCCGCCCACTCCTTGGTGCCGGCGATGAAGACCGGGAGGGCGTTGACGAAGCCGACCTTGGCGTCGATGGCGCACTGGGCGTAGTACTTCGCGGCGTCCTCGGAGCCGACCGGGAGGTAGCAGACCAGCACGTCGGCCTGCGTGTCCTTGAGGACCTGGACGACGTCGACCGGGGCCTCGGCGGACTCCTCGATCGTCTGGCGGTAGTACTTGCCCAGGCCGTCGAGGGTGTGACCGCGCTGGACCTGGACGCCGGCGTTCGGCACGTCGCAGATCTTGATGGTGTTGTTCTCGCTGGCGCCGATGGCATCCGCGAGGTCGAGCCCGACCTTCTTGGCGTCGACGTCGAAGGCGGCCACGAACTCGATGTCACGCACGTGGTAGTCGCCGAACTGCACGTGCATGAGGCCGGGCACGCGGCTCTTCGGGTCGGCGTCCTTGTAGTACTCGACGCCCTGTACCAGCGAGGCGGCGCAGTTGCCCACGCCGACGATGGCTACGCGAACCGAACCCATTCCGGTTGCTCCCTGTGTTCTCGATGAGGACTGCACAGCAGAGCCTCATGTGGTGGTGTCATCGGACGGATCCGGCCGGGAACCACCCCGGTGCCGGGGCAGGCCGCCCGTATCTCCTGACTGGTTCTTCGTGTCCTGCGCTGCGGAACCCGTGGGGCGCCGGTCACGCCCGGCGCGCTCACTCTCGATGAGCTCGTTCAGCCAACGGACTTCGCGTTCCACGGATTCCATGGCGTGCCGCTGCAGTTCGAGGGTGTAGTCGTCCAGCCGCTCCCGGGACCTGGCCAGAGAGGTACGCATCCTCTCCAGGCGCTCCTCCAGCCGGCTGCGGCGGCCTTCCAGCACGCGCATCCGTACGTCCCGCGAGGTCTGGCCGAAAAACGCGAAGCGGACGCCGAAGTGCTCGTCCTCCCAGGCGTCCGGCCCGGAGTGGGCGAGCAACTCCTCGAAGTGTTCTTTGCCCGCTGCGGTCAATCTGTAGACGATCTTGGCCCGGCGCCCTGTCAGAGAGGCAGCGGGTACGCCCTCCGGGGCGCCGTCCGTCTCCTCGATCAGCCAGCCGCTGGCGACCAGCGCCTTGAGGCAGGGGTAGAGGGTGCCGTAGCTGAACGCACGGAAGACCCCGAGCGAGGTGTTGAGCCGTTTTCGCAGCTCATAGCCGTGCATCGGGGACTCGCGGAGCAGGCCGAGGACGGCGAACTCGAGGATGCCGGAGCGTCTGCTCATCCTCCGCCTCCTTGGTCCGGTGCGTTCTTTATGTCGTGCTGATGTATCGACTCGATACATCCAGACGATAGAACGGCCACCGGGGCGGAACAAGTGGGGGCACGGTGAACGGCATCACATCACCGAATCGTTCTCATCAACCTGACTGATTTGGAGTGAATTTCAACACTGGGCAGGTTTTGGCCGTGCGTAGTCTGTGCGGCATGCAGACTGCCGGGAACCGTGGGCCGATATCTGGCGTCCTCATCCTCGGTGTAGTGCGGCCCGTGCCTCAGGAACGGGTCGTGCATCGGGGGGACCTGAAGACAACTGCCGCCTTCAGGCGACGAGAAAGCGCGCCTGCCCGAGGAGTATTCGTTCCATGAGCGAGCACCGTCGCAAACCGCCACAGCCGCAGAGTGGCGGACGTGCCGCGGCCCGACGCGCCGCGCAGCAGTCATCGGGACGCCGTGCGGCGCCTTCCCGTGGCTCGGCTGCCGGTCCTGCCTCTCACTCCGAGCCGTCCGGTCACGAACCGGGGCAGGGTGGGCGCGCCGACGCCCGTAGAGCCGCCCAGCGCGGCGGCCGCAGGCGGTCGTCCGACGCCGCCGCGACAGCTGCCGGTGGCGGTGCCGGAGGGCGTGGCGGCGGTGGCCGCCGAGGCGGTGGCGGCGGCGGTCACGAGGGCGGCCGCGGTCGCGGCGGCGGGCAGCCCGCGAAGAAGCGCCTCATCGACTATCCGCGGGCCGGCCGCGTCGGCTGGCGGCGCTTCGTGCCGTCGTGGAAGCAGGTCACCACGCTGTGCGTCGGGTTCATAGGGTTGATCGTGGGCGCCTCCGGCGTCGCGCTGGCCCTGGTGCACGTGCCCAGCGAGAGTGACGCCGCCAAGTCGCAGAACAACGTCTACCTCTGGGCCGACGGCTCGGTCATGGCGCGGGACGGTGAGACGAACCGGCAGAACGTCACGATCAGCGAGATCCCGAGCGAGATGCAGAACGCCGCGATCGCCGCGGAGAACGCGTCATTCCGGACGGACTCGGGTGTGGACCCGATGGGCATCGCCCGCGCGGTGGTCAACATGGCCAGGGGCGGCGAGACCCAGGGCGGTTCGACCATCACCCAGCAGTACGTGAAGAACGCGATGCTGAGCCAGGAGCAGACCCTTGACCGTAAGTTCAAGGAGCTGTTCATCGCGATCAAGGTCGGCTGGTCGAAGAGCAAGGACCAGATCCTTCAGGGCTATCTGAACACCAGCTACTACGGCCGTGGGGCGTACGGCATCCAGGCGGCGGCCCAGGCGTACTACGGCAAGGACGCCGAGAAGCTGAACGCGAACGAGAGCGCCTTCCTGGCCACCGTGCTCAAGGGCGCCGACCTGTACGACCCGGCGGGCGGTACCAGCCCGGGGGCCACGCGGGCGGCGAACACCAAGCGCGCCAAGGCGCGGTGGTCCTGGATTCTCGACCGGGAGGTCGAGAACGGCCTCCTGTCCAAGACGCAGCGGAACAAGTACCGGGGGAACTTCCCGAGGCCTGATCTGCCGAAGCCGGTGGCCAGCAAGGGCGGCCAGATCGGCTACATGATGGACACCGCGAAGAAGTACGTGCTGAAGAACTCGAGCGTCAGCGAACCCCGGTTCGACAAGGGTGGCTACACGATCCACACCACCTTCAGCCGGAAGAAGACCAACCAGCTCGAGACCGCGGTCAAGAACGTCAACAAGCGGTACATCAACCCCAAGAAGCGCGCGAAGGACAAATTCGTCCAGTTCGGCGGCGCCTCGGTGGTGCCGGGAGACGGCAAGATCGTCGCCCTGTACGGCGGCGAGGGCTATGACAAGGGGCACTTCAGCAACAACGCGGACACCTTCGGCGTGCCGGTCGGCTCGACGTGGAAGCCGTTCGTGCTGGCGGCGGCGATGAAGTACGGAACGGTCGAGAGCAACGGGGTGCCGGTCAGGCAGGACAGCCGGTACAACGGCGATGACCACCTCAGGGTGAAGGACGCCCAGGGCGGCTACGTCAAGAGGCGGGACGGCTCGTACTTCTTCCAGGAGAACGAGAGCAACCATCCCTGGGGCTACATCTCGTTGACCAAGGCGATGGAGCAGTCGGTCAACACCCCGTTCGTGCAGCTCGGTATGGACGTCGGGATGGCCAAGGTCCGGGAAATGGCGGAGTCCACGGGTATCTCGAGGGCCAGCTTCGACAAGAACCTCAACCCGTCCTTCGCGCTGGGCACCTCCACACCGAGCGCGATTCGTATGGCCGATGCCTATGCCACGTTCGCCATGTCGGGGACGAAGGTGGAGCCGTACTCGGTGACGAAGGTGACGTACAAGGGAGACGACCTGGACGGCTTCGAGAAGCCCGCGAGCGCGACGGCGATGAGTGCCAACATCGCCAACAACGTGACCAAGGTGCTCGAGAACGTCATCGACAACGGCACGGCGAAGGAAGCCAAGCGGCTGAACATGCCGGCTGCGGGCAAGACCGGAACCACCGACGAGAACAAGTCGGCCTGGTTCGTCGGCTACACCAAGCAGCTGTCGACGGCCATCACGATGTTCCGTGAGGACGCCGGGAACCCGCGTCAGCTGTCCATGAACGGTGTCGGTGGCTTTGACTCGATCCACGGTGGTGCGCTGCCCACCGAGGTGTGGACCGAGTACATGCTCCGGGCGATGAAGGGCGTGACCCCGGAGTCCTTCCCGCCGGCCACGCCCATCGGGCAGCGGCTGGACCAGGAAGGGGTGCCGACGCCCACGCCGACGCCCACGCCGTCGGACACGCCGTCGAGCTCGCCGTCGGAGTCTCCCAGCGAGTCCTCTTCCCCGACGAACTCTCCGAGCCCGACCCCGACCGACAGCTGCTCCCCGTGGGACCTGAACTGCAGGGACAACGGTGGGGCCGGCAATGGCGGTAACGGCAATGGCGCAGGTGGTCCCGGCGGCGGCCCCGGAGGTACGAGTCCGTCGCCTGAGCCGACGGACCCGACAGACGGTGGAGGCTGGCTCGGTGGTCCGAACGGCTGACCGTTTCACGTGAAACGCTGAATGTTTCACGTGAAACGCGGAGCAACGAAGCCCTCGCCCGGTTTGCCCGGGCGGGGGCTTCGCCGTCTTCCGCTCATGGCCGTACGGCAGGATGGGGCCATGACGAGCGTGCGAGAGGACGATTCGGTACGGCCGACGAAGCGGGACGAGGTGGCAGCGGCCGGGAGCGAGCTGATCGGGGGGCCGATCGGCCGACGCGCACTGCTCGGGACGCACTGGCTGACGCCGGTACGGATCATCGCGCTTGTCGCCATCGGGATGTTCGCGCTGGGCATGGTGCAGAAGCTGCCCTGCTACAACGGCGGCTGGTTCTTCGGCGCCACGAGCCAGTACACCCACGCCTGCTACTCCGATATCCCCCACCTCTACGCGGGGCGGGGCTTCGCCGATGGCCTGATCCCGTATTTCGACCGGCTGCCCGGCGATATGGAGTACCTCGAGTACCCCGTGCTCACCGGTGTCTTCATGGAGGTCGCCTCCTGGATGACTCCGCACGACGGGGGAATCCAGTACCGCGAACAGATCTACTGGCTGGTCAATGCCGGCATGCTGATGATCTGCGCCGCCGTCATCGCGGTGTGCGTGACGCGCACCCACCGCCGGCGCCCCTGGGACGGCCTCCTGGTCGCCCTGGCGCCCGCCTTCGCCCTCACCGCCACCATCAACTGGGATCTGCTGGCGATCGCCCTGACGGCCGCCGGGATGCTGATGTGGTCACGCAGCCGCCCGCTGGCGGCCGGCGTCCTCATCGGGCTGGCCACCGCCGCGAAGCTGTACCCGGTGCTGCTGCTGGGCCCGCTGCTGGTGCTGTGCTGGCGTGCGGGCACCTGGCGCGCGTATCGGAAGGCGCTGGTGGGTGCCGTCGTGTCCTGGCTGGTGGTGAACCTGCCGGTGATGATCACCCATGATGCCGCGGGCTTCCACATCCGGGAGGGCTGGGCGAAGTTCTACACGTTCAGCCAGGAACGGCCCATCGACTTCGGTTCGATCTGGCTGCTGATCTCTCAGCGCACCGGGAATCCCCTGGAGGACGCCAACACCTACGCCACGCTGCTGATGATCGTGGGCTGCGGCGCCATCGGGCTGCTGACCCTCTTCGCACCGCGTCGGCCGCGGTTCGCGCAGCTCGCGTTCCTCGTCGTCGCGCTGTTCATCCTCACCAACAAGGTCTATTCGCCGCAGTACGTCCTGTGGCTGACCCCGCTCGCCGCGCTCGCCCGGCCGCGGTGGCGGGACTTCCTGATCTGGCAGGCCTGCGAGGTCATGTACTTCCTGGGGATCTGGACGTACCTCGCCTACACAGGAAGCGG
The DNA here is from genome assembly GCF_053597915.1 of Streptomyces sp. NPDC001219. NCBI lineage: Bacteria > Bacillati > Actinomycetota > Actinomycetes > Kitasatosporales > Streptomycetaceae > Streptomyces > Streptomyces sp. NPDC001219. Next base: position 68,857 of record NZ_JBSFJF010000037.1, read on the forward strand.
TGACAAGCACCAGGGGCTGCCGACCGAGGGCTACCAACTGGCCATCGCGCTGCACCTCTTGGGCACCCTCTACCTGTGCGCACTGGTCGTACGGGACATCCTGATGCCGGAGCGCGACGTGGTCCGCAGGGACGGGGGCGACGATCCCTCGGGCGGAGTCCTGGACCGCAGTCCCGATGTGTTCGTGCTGGGAAGGGCCTACCACCGGCCCCGGCACGCGGTGCAGTTCCAGGCGGCTCCCCAGGTGAACTGGGGCACCCTGCGGGAGTGAGCCGGCCCCGGCGTGCACGCACCGGGCCCGGTGCCGCAGAGGAGGTCTGCGGCACCGGGCCCTTGGCGTCTGACTGCGTCCCGGCTCAGCGGTCCACGAGGCGGTCGAACTGCGTGGTGGTGTGCCGCAGATGGGCCACCAGCTCCTCGCCGACCTGCGGCTGCGGGGCATCGCCCGGCACGAACAGGATCGACACCTGCATGTGCGGGGGCTCCGCGAACCAGCGCTGCTTCCCGGCCCACACGTACGGCGCGAGATTGCGGTTCACGGTCGCCAGTCCGGCCCGGGCCACGCCCTTGGCGCGCGGCATCACCCCGTGCAGGGCCTTCGGCGACTCCAGGCCGACACCGTGCGAGGTGCCGCCCGCGACCACGACCAGGTAGCCGTCGGAGGCCGCCTTCTGCTGGCGGTAGCCGAAGCGTTCGCCCTTGGCGACCCGGGTGACATCGAGCACCGAACCGCGGTACTCGGTGGCCTCGTGGTCGCCGAGCCACAGCCGGGTACCGATCCGCGCGCGGAAGTGCGTCTGAGGGAACTGCTGCTGGAGACGGGCGAGTTCATCGGCCTTGAGGTGGCTGACGAACATGGTGTGCAGCGGGAGGCGGGCGGCGCGGAGCTGGTCCATCCAGCCGATGACCTCCTCGACCGCGTCGGACCCGTCGGCGCGGTCCAGCGGGAGGTGGATCGCGAAGCCCTCGAGCCGGATGTCCTCGATCGCCGCGGCCAGCTTCGGTAGGTCCTCCGGCTTGACGCCATGGCGCTTCATGCTGCTCATGACCTCGATGACGACCCGGGCACCGACCAGGCCGCCGACCCCCTCGACCGAGGACACCGAGCGGATCGCCCGGTCGGGCAGCGGCACCGGCTCCTCGCCGTGCCGGAACGGCGTCAGGACCAGCAGATCACCGCTGAAGAAGTCCTTGATGCGGGCCGCTTCGTAGGTCGTCCCGACCGCGAGGACGTCGGCACCGAGGCGGGTGGCCTCGTCGGCGAGGCGCTCATGGCCGAAGCCGTAGCCGTTGCCCTTGCAGACCGGGACCAACCCGGGGAACTGCTGGAGAACGCTCTGCTGATGCGCCCGCCAGCGCGCGGTGTCGACGTAGAGGGTGAGCGCCATGGCCGGGGCCGGAACCTTTCTCGTGGCTGTGTCTCAGGGTGACGAACGGTGCGGTGGAGCGTCAGCGGCGCGCCATGTAGAGGTCGAACGCCTTGTGCAGCAGCTTGTTGAGCGGGAAGTCCCACTCGCCGAGGTACTCCGCCGCCTGCCCACCCGTGCCGACCTTGAACTGGATCAGGCCGAAGAGGTGGTCGTTCTCGTCGAGCGAGTCGCTGATGCCGCGGAGGTCGTAGACCGAGGCGCCGAGCGCGTAGGAGTCCTGCAGCATCTTCCACTGCATGGCGTTGGAGGGCCGGACCTCGCGGCCGATGTTGTCCGAGGCGCCGTAGGAGTACCAGACGTGCCCGCCGACGACGAGCATCGTCGCGGCCGACAGGTTCACGCCGTTGTGGCGGGCGAAGTACAGCCGCATGCGGTTGGGGTCCTCGGAGTTGAGGGCCGTCCACATGCGCTGGAAGTAGCTGAGCGGACGCGGCCGGAACTGGTCGCGCACCGCGGTGATCTCGTAGAGCCGCTGCCACTCGGCCAGGTCGTCGTAGCCGCCCTGGACCACCTCGACACCGGCCTTCTCGGCCTTCTTGATGTTGCGGCGCCACAGCTGGTTGAAGTTCTTGTGGACGTCTTCCAGCGAACGGTCGGCCAGCGGCACCTGGAAGACGTACCGGGGCTGCACGTCGGCGAAGCCGGCGCCGCCGTCCTCGCCCTGCTGCCAGCCCATCCGGCGCAGCTTGTCGGCCACCTCGAAGGCGCGCGGCTCGATGTGGGTCGCCTCGACGTCCCGCAGCCGTTTGACGTCCGGGTTCTGGATTCCGGACTTGATCGCCGGGGCGTCCCAGCGGCGGATGATGACCGGCGGGCCCATCTTCACGGTGAAGGCGCCGTGCTGCTTGAGATGCGCGAGCATCGGCTGCAGCCAGTCCTCCAGGTTCGGCGCGTACCAGTTGATGACCGGGCCCTCGGGGAGGTACGCGAGGTAGCGCTTGACCTTGGGCACCTGGCGGTACAGGACCAGGCCGGCGCCGACCATCTCGCCGCTCGCGTCGAACCAGCCGAGGTTCTCCGCGCGCCATTCCGCCTTGACGTCGGCCCAGGCAGGAACCTGCATGTGGCTGGCCGCGGGCAGGCTCTGGATATATGCCAGATGCTGCTCTCGGCTGATGGTCCTCAGGGTCAGGCTCATGCGGGGCGCTCCTCGGGCAGGTGTGTCCCCATGGTCGGGGCTCCGGCTCTCGCGCCGAAGCCTACTGTGACCACGGAGCGCCCCGTCTGGGCCATACGGGCCGGGGCCCCGGATGGCCCGCCGGTCAGCCGATGAGACCGCCGAAGAGGCCGCCGTGTGCCAGGCCGAGGTAGAAGCCGACGGCCGCCGCCCCGAGCCCGATGATCAACAGGAAGCGCTCGCCGGTCGTCGACGAGATGAACTGCCCCCACAGGCCGGTGCCGATGCCGATCAGACCGACCCAGGAGCTGACCAGGTGCAGGCTGGGAGAGAGCGTGGTGAAGACGGCGATCGCGCCGAGCACCACGGTCACGATGGCGAAGGTGTTCTCGACGGGATGGTCCTTGCCGTCACTGTTGAGAAGCGACAGCAGACTGCGCTGGGTCCGTGCCTGTGCCATGCGGCACCTCCGATGACAGGGCGGCGCACTGTAACGCCGCTCACACCCGTTGTGTTCCAGATTGCGGGGTAGGGCGGACGGATTTCAACCGGAAGGCTTCAGGCAGGTACTCTGTACGGTCTGCGCCTATGTCTGCCCGGAGTACCCGGACGGGCCCGGCGCGGAACGCATACGACCCTCCTGCCACGGAACGACCGTGGCCGCTGAGTCCAAAGGAGGTGGGTTCTACATGCGTCACTACGAGGTGATGGTCATCCTCGACCCCGATCTCGAGGAGCGCGCTGTCTCCCCGCTGATCGAGAACTTCCTCTCCGTCGTCCGTGAGGGCAACGGAAAGGTCGAGAAGGTCGACACCTGGGGCCGTCGTCGTCTCTCTTACGAGATCAAGAAGAAGCCCGAGGGCATCTACTCGGTCATCGACCTGCAGGCCGAGCCTGCGGTCGTCAAGGAGCTCGACCGTCAGATGAACCTGAACGAGTCGGTCCTCCGGACCAAGGTCCTCCGTCCCGAGACCCACTGAACGCGTCAGCGTCCAGCGGTAACCGGGTTCGAGTAGCAGCAACACCAGCAGCCAGCAGCACACCCGCCGAGAGGTTCCCCTAATGGCAGGCGAGACCGTCATCACGGTTGTCGGCAATCTTGTCGACGACCCCGAGCTGCGCTTCACCCCGTCCGGTGCGGCGGTCGCGAAGTTCCGCGTCGCGTCCACTCCCCGCACCTTCGACCGCCAGACCAATGAGTGGAAGGACGGCGAGAGCCTGTTCCTGACCTGCTCGGTGTGGCGTCAGGCGGCGGAAAACGTCGCCGAGTCCCTGACGCGGGGTACCCGCGTGGTCGTCCAGGGCCGCCTCAAGCAGCGGTCGTACGAGGACCGCGAGGGCGTGAAGCGCACGGTCTACGAGCTCGACGTCGAGGAAGTGGGCGCGAGCCTCAAGAACGCCACAGCCAAGATCACCAAGACCAGCGGTCGTGGTGGCCAGGGCGGCGGCTTCGGTGGCGGCGGTCAGCAGGGCGGCGGCCAGGGTGGCGGCGGCTGGGGCGGCGGCCCCGGCGGCGGTCAGCAGGGTGGCGGCGCTCCTGCCGACGACCCGTGGGCGACCGGCGGTCCGTCCGGCGGTGGCCAGCAGGGTGGCGGCGGCGGTGGCTGGGGCGGTGGCTCCGGCGGCGGCTACTCGGACGAGCCGCCCTTCTAGGTCCGTACAGCCGGCCCGCTTCCGCGCCGTTTCACGTGAAACGGCGCCGTGATGCGGCCGGGGGCCTTGAGGGCGTCAGCACAAACTTCTTGAACTCATTGGAGAGAGATAATGGCGAAGCCGCCTGCTCGCAAGCCTAAGAAGAAGGTTTGCGTGTTCTGCAAGGAGAAGATCTCCTACGTCGACTACAAGGACACGAACCTGCTGCGGAAGTTCATTTCCGACCGCGGCAAGATCCGTGCCCGCCGGGTCACCGGCAACTGCACTCAGCACCAGCGTGACGTCGCCACGGCAGTGAAGAACAGCCGTGAGATGGCGCTGCTGCCCTACACGTCCACCGCGCGATAAGGGAAGGGTGACCGAATCATGAAGATCATCCTCACCCACGAGGTCTCCGGCCTCGGCACCGCCGGCGACGTCGTTGACGTCAAGGACGGGTACGCCCGCAACTACCTGGTCCCGCGTGGTTTCGCGATCCGCTGGACCAAGGGTGGCGAGAAGGACGTCGAGCAGATCCGTCGCGGTCGCAAGATCCGCGAGATCGCCACGATCGAGCAGGCCAACGAGGTCAAGGGCCAGCTCGAGGGCGTCAACGTGAAGCTGGCCGTCCGTGCCGGCGACGCGGGTCGTCTGTTCGGCTCCGTCACCCCGGCCGACGTCGCCTCGGCGATCAAGGCCGCCGGTGGTCCGGACGTCGACAAGCGCCGTGTCGAGTTCGGTTCGCCGATCAAGACCCTGGGCGCGCACCAGATCTCCGTGCGTCTGCACGCCGAGGTCGTGGCGAAGCTCGGCGTTGAGGTCATCGCCGCGTAATCGCAGTTCCACGCCGGAGGGCCGCATCCCGTCACCGGGGTGCGGCCCTTCGCCGTGTGCGGAGCGCGGACGGACCGCGTCAGTCCTCTTCCTGGGCGCGTTTGTAGAGGGCGGCGACGTCGTCGTCGAAGTACGCGGCGTAGGAGACATCGTCCTCGTCGCCGCCGCCTTCGTGGCCGCCCAGGACGCCGATGACCGTGCCGGTGTGGCTCTTGGGGTCGTAGTCGGCGAGCCAGGGGCTGCCGCTGGTACCGCCCTCGAAGTGGGTGCAGTGGATGCGCAGCTGGGTGGTGCTGAACTTCGTGGTGCGGTTCTGGCAGGAGATCGGGGTGTCGCGGCTGGTGGGGTAGCCGGTGATCTTGACCTCGTTGCGGTAGCCACGGTCGATCCCGAGGGTGTTGCCGCCGAGGACGTCCTGGATCTGCTTGCCCTTCTTCTTTTCGAGGACGAGGAAGGCGACATCGAGGTCCTCGTCGTTGGACTCGGTCCAGCGGTCGTCGAGGACCACCTTCTTGACCTTCCACAGGCCGGTGGGCTCATCGTGGTCGCGGTAGTCGGGGGCGAAGACCAGGTCGTCCACCGGCGTTTTGCCGTCGCTGTCGAAGGCACAGTGCGCCGCGGTGATGAGCATGTTCCGGCCCGGGCTCTGCACCACGCTCGCGGTGCAGAAGTGGTCGCCGGAGTCGTCCTTCTCGAAGAGCGCACCGACCCGGGCGTTCTGCTCGGTGCGGCGCGGGGTGTAGGCGTTGCCGTCGCCGGCCGGGGCCGTCGCGGCGGGGTCCTGGTCCTGGGGGTCCTGGCCCGCCTCGCCGGATTTGCCGAAGCTGCTGCGGCCGCTGCCGCCGCTGCTGCTGTTCGTATCGGCGTCCTCCGTGGCGTACCCCACCACAGCAGCGGCCAGCATGACGACGAACGTCAGGGGCAGCACGGAATTCCTGGCCAGTGAGTGCACAGGGTCATTATTGACACGCGCTGCGTGTTACGGGGAGATGCTTCAACGAGAGGCTCCGGTCACAATCCACCGGCCGGACCGGGTGCGCAGCCACAGGGTCAGCATCCGCACGGTCATCATCAGGGCCATCGCCCACCACAGGGCGACCAGTCCGCCGCCGAGCAGCGGGACGGCCAGCGCCACCGGCGCGAACAGGGCCAGCGTCACGACCATGGCCCAGGCGAGATAGGGCCCGTCCCCGGCCCCCATCAGCACGCCGTCGAGGATGAAGACGATGCCGGAGACCGGCTGGGTCGCGGCCACGACCAGCAGCGTGCTGAGCAGCGGCCCCTGTACCGCGGGGTCGGCGGTGAACAGCGGGATGAACAGCGGGCGGGCCAGCGCGACCAGCACGCCGAGGACCAGGCCCGCGGCGATGCCCCACTGGACCATGCGACGGCAGGCGGCCCTGGCGCCGTCGCGGTCCCCCGCGCCGAGGTAGCGGCCGATGATGGCCTGCCCGGCGATGGCTATCGCGTCCAGCGCGAAGGCCAGCAGGGACCACAGCGTGAGCACGATCTGGTGGGCGGCGATCTCGGCGTCGCCGAGCCGGGCGGCGACGGCAGTGGCGATCATCAGCACCGCGCGCAGCGAGAGCGTACGGACCAGCAGCGGCACCCCGGCCTGGGCCGAGGCGCGGATTCCCGCTGCGTCGGGACGCAGCGTGGCCCCGTGCCGCCGTGCGCCGCGGACGACCACGGCGAGGTAGACCGCGGCCATACCGCACTGGGCGAGGACCGTGCCCCAGGCGGAGCCCGCGATGCCGAGGCCGGCGCCGTAGACCAGGCCGATGTTGAGCGCGGCGTTGACGGAGAAGCCGCCGACGGCGACGTAGAGCGGGGTCCTGGTGTCCTGGAGGCCGCGGAGCACGCCGGTGGCGGCCAGCACGACGAGCATCGCGGGGATGCCGAGCGCGCTGATGCGAAGGTAGGTCGTGGCGTACGGGGCGGCGGTGCCGGAGGCGCCGAAGACCTCGACGAGCCACGGGGCGGTGGGCAGCACCACCGCGATGACGGCGGCGCCGAGCAGCAGGGCGAGCCAGATGCCGTCCATACCCTGGCGGATGGCGGCGGGCAGGTCGCCGGCGCCGACCCGGCGGGCGACCGCGGCGGTGGTGGCGTAGGCGAGGAAGACGAACACGGAGACGGCGGTGGTCAGCAGGGCGGCCGCCACACCGAGGCCGGCGAGCTGGGGGGTGCCGAGGTGGCCGATGACGGCGCTGTCGACCATGACGAAGAGGGGTTCCGCGACCAGGGCGCCGAAGGCGGGCAGTGCCAGGGCGATGATCTCGCGGTCATGGCGGCGGCCGGTGCGGCGCGGTGGCGCGGGAGCCTGGGTCATGCGCGCAATCTAATCTTCCACAGGTAAGAGATGCAAACCATTGGCAGTCCTTACTTTCCGCTGTGCGGAGTTACCTCCCCTGTGCCCTTTGTCGTGATCTTGAACAGGAGGCGGAAGTTTTTCTTCCCCACAGGCTATGGATGACGAAAGTACAGGTCAGGGGCTTGAGGGTGGGGTGAGTGTGGGCTTGTCCACAGAAGTTTCCCCCGGGCCGTGCACAGGATCTGGGGAGTTCTCCACAGCTGTAGGGCGGTCATCCACATGGCCTGTGGATAACCAGATTGGCGGACGGTGCCCGCGGGCCTACCGTGGTCCGGCACCCGCCGCCTGTTCCGGCTATGAGACATCGTCCGAACTCGACGCGCCGTAACCGGAGTCGGGCGTCTCGATTGTCAGAGCTGTGCCGTAAGAAAGAACCGCACAGCAAGGTCCGCGCCGCGGACGGGAGGAGGTGCCGGGGTGAGCATTCCCGAGCCCATGGAAGACCCCTGGGCGGACTCCGGTCCCAGCGACCTGCTGCCGGCCGCACGCTCCCGGCGGGGCGAGGGCAAGGGACGCGGCCGCGGCGACCGGCAGGACCGTGACGACGACGGCGGCGGCTCCTGGAACGGCGGCTTCGAGCGGGTCCCGCCGCAGGATCTGGACGCCGAGCAGTCCGTGCTCGGCGGCATGCTGCTGTCCAAGGACGCCATCGCGGACGTCGTCGAGGTCCTCAAGGGCGAGGACTTCTACCGCCCCGCCCATGAGCTGGTCTACCAGGCGATCCTCGACCTCTACGCCAAGGGCGAGCCGGCCGACCCGATCACCATCGCCGCGGAGCTCACCAAGCGCGGTGAGATCGCCCGGGTCGGCGGCGCCTCGTATCTGCACACCCTCGTCCAGTCCGTACCGACCGCCGCGAACGCCGAGTACTACGCCGAGATCGTCCATGAGCGTGCCGTGCTGCGCCGCCTGGTCGAGGCGGGCACCCGGATCACGCAGATGGGATACGCCGCGGACGGCGATGTCGACGAGATCGTCAACAGCGCCCAGGCGGAGATCTACGCTGTCACGGAGCAGCGGACCAGCGAGGACTACCTTCCGCTCGGCGACATCATGGAAGGCGCCCTCGACGAGATCGAGGCGATCGGCTCCCGCCAGGGCCAGATGACGGGTGTGCCGACGGGCTTCACCGACCTGGACTCCCTGACCAACGGCCTGCACCCGGGCCAGATGATCGTGATCGCGGCCCGTCCCGCCATGGGTAAGTCGACCCTCGCCCTGGACTTCGCGCGGGCCTGCTCGATCAAGAGCAACCTGCCGAGCGTGATCTTCTCGCTGGAAATGGGGCGCAACGAGATCGCGATGCGTCTGCTGTCCGCCGAGGCGCGGGTGGCGCTGCATCACATGCGTTCCGGCAGCATGACGGACGAGGACTGGACGCGGCTGGCGCGCCGCATGCCGGACGTCTCGGCCGCGCCGCTGTACATCGACGACTCGCCGAACCTCTCGATGATGGAGATCCGCGCGAAGTGCCGCCGGCTCAAGCAGCGCAACGAACTCAAGCTGGTGGTCATCGACTACCTCCAGCTGATGCAGTCCGGCGGCTCGAAGCGCGCCGAGAGCCGTCAGCAGGAGGTCTCGGACATGTCCCGTAACCTCAAGCTGCTGGCGAAGGAGCTGGAACTCCCGGTCATCGCGCTCTCCCAGCTGAACCGCGGTCCCGAGCAGCGCACGGACAAGAAGCCGATGGTCTCCGACCTCCGTGAGTCCGGTTCCATCGAGCAGGACGCGGACATGGTCATCCTGCTGCACCGCGAGGACGCCTACGAGAAGGAGTCCCCGCGCGCCGGCGAGGCCGACCTGATCGTGGCCAAGCACCGTAACGGCCCCACGGCCACGATCACCGTGGCCTTCCAGGGCCACTACTCCCGCTTCGTGGACATGGCGCAGACCTGAGGGGTGGGGCGTGAGGCCCCGCAACTCCGGCGGCCGTCACGGCGGTTCGTCACCGTCCGGCCGGGTCCGTCAGTAAGCGGGGCGGTCCGGAAGCCGCCGGCCAGGACGGGTGTTGCCTGGGTGCCCCACACCCAGGCAGCGCACCGCCTCTCGTGCTTAACCTCGGGGTATGTCCGACAACCCCCTGGGAGACTTCCTGCGCGCCCGGCGCTCCCGCCTGCGGCCGGAGGACGTCGGCATGGCGAGCTACGGCGTACGGAGAGTGGCCGGGCTGCGCCGTGAGGAGGTCGCCGTGCTGGCCGGAGTGAACGTCGACTACTACACGCGCCTCGAACAGGGCCGGGAACGTCATCCCTCGTCCCAGGTCCTCGACGCCCTCAGCCGGGCGTTCCAGCTCGACTCCGAGGCCCGCGCCCACCTCCACCGGCTGGCCGGCATCGCACCGCACGACCGCCCGGCGCCGCAGCGGAACGTGGTCAGCCCGGAGCTGCGCCAGCTCATGGACGGCTACGCCACCACCCCGGCCTTCGTCGTCAACCGCGCCCTGGACATCCTGGCCGCCAACGCCCTGGCCGACGCCCTGTACGCGCCCTTCAGCCCCGCGGACAACCTCGCCCGGATGGCCTTCCTCGATCCGGCCGGCCGGGACTTCTACACCCGCTGGGACTGGACCGCGCAGGCCACCGTGGCCAACCTTCGCCAGTCGGCCGGCTGCGATCCCGACAACCCCCGGCTGAACGCGCTCATCGGCACCCTGACCGAGCGGAGCCCCGCCTTCTCGGCGCTCTGGCAGGCCCATGGCGTGCGCGGCAAGACCCGGGAGGCCAAGCTGCTCAACCACCCCGAGGTCGGGCCGCTCACCCTCACCTACCAGGCCTTTGACGTCCGTGACGCCCCCGGCCAGCAACTCGTCATCTACCACGCCGAACCCGGCAGTCCGAGCGCCGAGGCACTGGCCCTGCTCGGCACCCTCGACGCCACCCGGCGGCAGACGGCACGAGACCCGCACCCCTAGGGGGTGTCTTCAAATGATCTCGGGTGGTAGATCATGGTCGGGTGATACGTCGTCATGAACTGTCCGATGCCGAGTGGGAGTTCGTCCGGCCGCTGTTGCCTCAGTCGTTGCGGGGTCGGAAGCGGTTGGATGACCGCACCGTGCTCAACGGCATCGTGTGGAAGTTCCGTACGGGCACGGCCTGGCGGGACGTTCCCGAGCGGTACGGCCCGTGGGCCACGCTGCACACCCGCTTCCGGCGCTGGACCCTGGACGGCACTTTCGAGCGGATGCTCCGGGCCGCCCAGGC